>CAZAHS010000124.1:0-7302 GCA_964484855.1 uncultured Sphingomonadaceae bacterium
TCTCGTTTACACCGAGAGGGTCGGCAGTTCGAGCCTGTCATCGCCCACCATTTCCGCAGATTTTCCCATCATCACTATAATGGCAAAAACATTCGGCCATTGTGCGTTCATTGCGCGGCTAATGTGTCTTCCATCATTGCTGCGGCGCGGGGGCTGTTCCAGTTCATGCCGCCCAGCATACGCCATACCTCTTTACCTTCGGCATCATAAAGCACTGTTGTTGGCATAATATCGGTTGCCAAGGCAAAATTCAGGCCATTTTCGGGGTCGATATATGCCTCTAAATTGGAAAAGTCCGATTTCTCCCAAAAGGGCAAAACCTTCTCATTGCCTTGTAAATCCTGCGACACCACCAAGACTTTAACGCGGTCCTCTCGCGCCGCAAGGGCATCAAGGGTTGGCATTTCCGCTACGCAGGGTGCGCACCATGTCGCCCATAAATTCATCAATACAGGCTTGCCGCGAAAATCCGCCAGTGACACTGTGCTTCCATCTGGTGCAGAAAATACAGCGTCCGGCGCAGCTTTGCCGCGCTGTGATATGTCAAGCTTGCCGCTAAAAGCGGGATGTTCTGGCGGTCCATCATTTGCGGCTTGATCTGGCGTAATATTCTTGTTTGCAGCCTCTTCTTGCCCTGCTGCATCTGATTGCGTATCGCAGCCATTAAGAGCAAAGGCGGCTGTACCAAGCAAAAGGGCAGTCACGGCGAAGGAATATCGAGAAATCATGAACAAAAACTCCGGCAAAATATCAGCCAATAATATGTGGGGCGGCCGTTTCGCAGCCGGCCCTGCGGCCATTATGCAAGAGATAAATGCTTCTATTCCTTTCGACAAGGCTTTGTGGCGACAAGATATTGCAGGTTCGCTAGCGCATGTTGCCATGCTGGGCCAATGCGGCATTATTTCTGCGGATGATATGGCGGCCATAACCCAGGGCTTGAAGCAGATTGCGCAGGAATTTGAGAAGGACGGCATAACCGAGGATTTGGCGCTAGAAGATGTGCACATGCATGTTGAGTCACGTTTAAAAGAGATTGTGGGGGATGCCGCCGGACGGCTGCACACTGCACGGTCCCGCAATGACCAAGTGGCCACGGATTTTCGTCTTTGGGTGCGTGATGCAGTGGATGCAATAGATGCCGCGTTAGAACAGTTTCAGCAGGCTTTGCTGCGCCGCGCCGAAGAGCATTATAACAGTATCATGCCCGGCTTTACCCATTTGCAAACGGCGCAGCCAGTGACTTTGGGCCATCATATGCTTGCCTATTTTGAAATGATAAAACGCGATAGGGCGCGCTTTACAGAAACGCGCGGCCGTACCAATCAATGTCCGCTAGGCGCGGCTGCATTGGCAGGGACCGGTTTTCCCATTGACCGGCATCAGACTAGCCAAGCATTGGGCTTTGATGCGCCTATGGCCAATTCGCTAGACGCTGTTTCAGACCGCGATTTTGCACTCGATTTTTTAACCTCAGCCTGCCAATGCGCGCTGCATTTGTCGCGTCTGGCAGAGGAGGTAATCCTGTGGGCCAGCCAACCCTTTGGTTTTATGAAATTGCCAGACAGTTTCTCAACCGGTTCGTCTATTATGCCGCAAAAGCGCAACCCTGATGCAGCAGAGCTAGTGCGCTCTCATGCTGGGCGCATTATTGGCTGTCAAAATGCCTTGATGATAAGCATGAAGGGCCTGCCGCTGGCCTATTCCAAAGATATGCAAAATGATAAACCGCCGGTTTTTGAAGCGGAAAAACTGCTTGGGCTTTGTATTGCGGCAATGACCGGATTGATTGATGAAGCGGTATTTGTGCCAGATGCCATGCGTTCTGCCGCAGAGCAGGGCTATGCCAGCGCAACCGATCTTGCCGATTGGCTGGTGCGAGAGGCGGATATTCCCTTTCGTGACGCACATCATGTTACTGGCGCAGTGGTGCGCTTGGCGGAGGAGCGGGGCGTTCCGCTGGACCAATTGCCGCTTGCCGATATGCAGGCGATAGATGGGCGGATTGATGAGCGGGTTTTTAATGCGCTTTCGCTTGATGCCTCGGTAAACAGCCGAAACAGCTATGGCGGAACTGCGCCCGATCAGGTATTATATCAAATCAAGGCGGCGCAGCAGGCATTGGCTGAATGAATATCCAGAGTGATATTTGAGCAAACGCGCCAAATAATTGGCCAAAATAAGCAGGCCAAAAAACGCAGATAATATGGCAAGAGCAGATTATGAAACGTCCTTATAGAAATTCTCTGGCAGCGCTTATTGTCATCATGCCGTTGCTCGCGGCGTGCGGTAATGCTCGTCCTCTGGTTACAAAGGCGGATCAGACTTTACCGCCCAAACCCTATGCCGCAAAACAGATACCCGATTCAACGGCGCTATTGGAAACATCAACGCAGGCGCGGCCGGACCGTACGGTGGAGCTGCGCAGCCGCTCCGAATTGCGCGAAGATGATGAATTTAATTTGCCGCCAGAATGATAATCTGAAAAACCATATCCTTCCCCGATTAACGAATTAACGAGCCGCTTTATGGATTTCTTTGAATTAAAGAATGGCATTTTGCATGCCGAAGACCTGCCCATGACCATGTTGGCGCAGACCTATGGCACGCCTTGTTATATATATTCTGAAGGCACTTTGCGCCGCCATGCGCGGGTCTTTCGTGCAGGGCTGTCTGCACTGCCCAAAGTGCATTGCGCTTTTGCAGTAAAGGCCAATCCCAATCTGGCGATATTGCGCATTTTGGCGAGCGAAGGCTATGGCGCGGATGTTGTTTCCGGCGGCGAAATGGCGCGGGCTTTGGCCGCAGGTATGGCGGCTGAGGATATTGTCTTTTCCGGTGTTGGCAAAACGGCGGATGAGATGCGCGCTGGTCTGGCTGCCAATATTGGCCAGTTTAATATTGAATCGGCAGAAGAGGGCGAGGAACTGGCTGCAATAGCGGCAGAAATGGGCAAATGCCCTGCGGTTGCTTTGCGCATCAACCCCGATGTGGATGCCGCGACCCATGCCAAAATCTCCACTGGTAAGGCGGAGAATAAATTCGGTGTCGCAATTGACCATGCTGCAGATATTTTTGCCGCTTTGGCCAAGCATTCATCGCTCAATATGCGCGGTGTGGCTGTGCATATTGGTAGCCAGCTTCTTTCACTTGATCCGCTGCGTGCTGCATTTACCCGCGTAGGCGATTTGGTTGCAGAGATACGCGGGCGCGGATTGACGATCAGCCATGTTGATCTGGGCGGCGGCGTTGGCGTGCCTTATAAAGCCGATGAGAAACCGCCAAGTCCTGCAGAATATGGCGCAATGGTTGCCGAGGTAACAAAAGGCTGGGACGTGACATTGATGTTTGAACCGGGCCGCGTGATTGCGGGCAATGCCGGCGTAATGTTGACCCGCATTATCCGCGTCAAACAGGGGCATGGCGATCCGTTTGTTGTGGTGGATGGCGCGATGAACGATCTGGCCCGCCCCGCGCTTTATGATGCCTATCATGATTTTATTCCCGTTCAGCCAGATGGCAGCGATATGATGGCCAATATTGTTGGCCCGATTTGTGAAACGGGTGATACCTTCGCGCGCAATCGGCATATTGGCGCAGTGAAAGCAGGCGATTTGGCAATTTTCCGTACCGCAGGCGCTTATGGCGCAACAATGGCCAGCACGTATAATAGCCGCGCCTTGGTGCCGGAAATATTGGTTGATGGCGATAAACATGCTGTAGTTGCGGACCGTATAGAGCCAGCAACGATAATGGCGGCGGAGCGTCTGCCGGACTGGCTGGACTAGGCAGCGACGACGATAATATGCGCAGTTTCCCCATCTTTATGGATCTTCAGGCGCAGCCCGTAATTCTGATAGGTGAGGGGCCTGCTGCGGATGCGAAAAGGCGCTTATATGAACGCGCGGGCGCGATAATTGTCAGCGAATTTCACCCTTGCGCAAAAATTGCCATTATTGCCGAAGAAGAGGACGCGCCAGCCCAAGCCGCAGTGCTGCGCTGTAAATTGCGCGGATTGTTGGTAAATGTCGTCGACCGGCCTGCTTTATGCGATTTCACAACGCCTGCGATTGTTGACCGCGACCCGGTTACCATTGCCATCGGCACCGGCGGTGCATCGGCGGGTCTGGCCAAAGCATTGCGCCAGCGTCTTGAGGGGCTTTTGCCAGAGGCGCTGGGCGGATTGGCCGAAGGATTATTTGCCGCGCGTCCGGCAATAAAACAGCAATGGCCCGATGGGCGGGAAAGGCGGCAAGCAATTGATGCGGCGCTACAAGCGGGCGGACCGCTGGACCCCTTTGCGGATAGGCCTGATAATGCGCTTGGCCAATGGCTAGAAGCGGGCGGCGATATGCGCCAGCGCGGCGCCGAGCATATTGCGCTGACCAGTGATGAGCCTGATGATCTGACACTGAAACAGGCGCGCTGGCTGGCCGGTGCTGATTATGTGCTGACCAAGGGCGATATTGCGCCGCAAATATTGGCGCGCATTCGGGCAGATGCCGAAGTTATGGCGCAAGATGATGCGGACGGCAATTTGCCGCAGGATGCGTTGATTATTCTTTTGTCGGCGCCCGCAGCATAAAGTTAAGCCGCGAAGAGGCGATGAGCTTACGCCGGTCCATCTGCCATGCAAAGCTTTCTACATTCGCAACCCGCTGGCCCAGCCGCGTAACCTGCCCAAGCGCATAGGTGGTGTGCTGACGCCCGCCGCGCATAAAGTCTATGGTGATGTTGACCGGTTTCATCTGGTCAGTGCGGCCAGCATTGCCAAGCACAACGCGCAGCGCAGAAAAAGCTGCCATTTCCAGCAAGCCCGATAATGCACCGCCATGCACATAGCCCGGGCGGCCCGTGACTTCCGGCCCGAAATCATAGCAAATTACCGGCAAATCATCCTCAAACCCATGCACCCGCATACCCATATGGTGCGCAAAAGGCGGCAATTGGCTGGCAATTGCGTCAACATCCATGTCCTTATCTATGCCCTGCATGCTCATTTGCCTGTATCCATATTGATGAAAGTACCCGCCACATGGGCTATAGGGTCGTCTGGGTCGCCATCATGCGCAATGCCGCGCACAAAGGCGATGGAGCGCTTTATTTGATAGCATTCGCCGCGGCCATAGACTGTTTTTTCAGGAGCCGCCGCGCGCATATAATCAACACGCAAATCCAGCGTAACCTGTGGCCGGAACGTCCCCAGCCGCGCCCAGACGGACAGGCTGGTGGCATTGTCCATCATGCTGATGATGGGGCCGGATGCCAAAATGCCGGTATCCACATCGCCCACCAATTCCTTACGCCAAGGCAGCGCCAGCTCCACCCAGTCATCGCCATGGCCATGATAGATAAGACCAATATGCCCGCCATGCCCATGGCTGGATATCATATCTATCCATTTTTTCGGGTTAAAAACTTGGTCTTCTGACATGGAATAATGCCTTTCCAAAAATGGCAATGCCAAATGCTTTTGCCACCTTATGCGCGTTCATGAAAATGTCACTAACTTCATTCGTCAGCTGCGTAAATCTGCATAACTATCGAACGGCAGGTGCAAAAGAATTTGTAACTGTAAACAAAACCGCCTTGAAGGAGTATGGCATATGAAATTGGATGATATACCTGAGCTTACTGATAAAGTGGCAAATTTCGGAGCCATGGCAATGGACTCTGTTACCATGCTTGCAGGTGACGATTTGTGGCTGATTGTCGCCATCTATGTGTTTGAAGCGCAAGAATTACCCGCCATTTTTTAACGCTTTGGTTCTGACCCTGAATAGGCCGGCAGAATATGCACATTTCATCGCAATTGTCGGCCTATCGTGCCGAACCAAATAATCGGCGCGCCTCGGCAGAGGCGGGTATAGCCGCGCAAACATCATGGCAGTCCCATGCTATATGGGCGCGGCATAAAGCGCGTATTGACCAAGCAGCCAATATGTCACCAGCAAATGCGCTACACCATTTGCTGCCGGTTTTAGAAGATGCACAAATTAGCGATCACTTTCTAGGGCATTTTATTGATGCAATGCGCGCGGATGCACTGGTCAATCTGCAATGCCCCTCTATGATATCTGAACGCACTATCAGCATGGTTTTGCTAAGCGCCGGGCCTATCACTATTTCGCTGGTTCTGGTGCGGCAGGTGCCGCAAAAGGGGCGCGAGCATATTAGCCTGTCCAATGGTGTGACCGCTTTGCGCCTTATCAACGGCGCACATACCTGTTTTTCCCTTTTTGAGGAGCGGGGCAAAAACCGCATATCTAAGCTAAAAACTGGCCAGTTTTCCGGCCGAAATGTCATGACAGTTGATAATGCGCGGCAGGGTCTGTCATTGCATGTCGACGGTCCGCCTGCCTTATTTCTGCGTATCGCTATCGACGATCATAAAAGCGCACTTTGCCAACGTTATTTTGACAGTGAAACTGGCCAGCTAGTGGCGCAGGCCGCGGGTGATAAGCGCTCAACACGGCGGCTGATGCTGTTATCTGCGCTGCGCACTATGCAGGCTGGGCATCATGCACAGGCCATGTTGGCAGCGACTTATGAACCCGTTGCTGCGCTGCGCTGGCAGGCGATGCGCGAATGTTTGGCAACCGATATGGCCGTGGCCATACCGCGCTTGGCCGATATGGCGCGCTGTGATGATGATGCTGATATACGGCAATTGGCGCAGCAGGTGCTGGCTATGTGTCAAGCAAAGGCAGCATAAATTATGGCTTTGGATATATGTTATAAACCCTCTGACGCTCTTTCTTTAGAAGAGGCTTTGGCGAAGCTTGATGCCATGCCGGTTGGATTGGAGAAAGAAGCCGAGCGCATGCATGGCGCATCGGTTCTGGCTGGCCTATATGCTAACCGCGATTTTCTGGCAGATGCCGCAGTTAATGCCTTAAAGGCCAGCTATAAAGATGATTTGCAAGGCGTGCGCGAATATGGGCCGCAAGTCATCACGCTGGGCGCGCCAAGGTCAGGCTGGTTTCTGCGCGCCAATATTTGGCCTGCCGAAAATGATTATGCCGTGCGGGCCAGCGGCAAGGATGCATTTTTTTATGGTTTGCCTCATGATCATAATTTCGATTTTCTAACCATTGGTTATCATGGCCCTGGCTATATTAGCGATTATTATGAGCAGGATTATACCGCCATATCGGGCTATCCAGGTGAAGATGCCGCATTGTCCTTTGTTGAGCGCTCAGCGCTTCGTGAAGGGCGGATGCTCTATTATCGCAAACATGTGGATGTGCATTGCCAGCACCCACCGGAGCAGCTTTCTATATCGCTGAACCTGATGATTAC
>CAZAHS010000125.1:0-7212 GCA_964484855.1 uncultured Sphingomonadaceae bacterium
CTTTTGCCGATATTGAAAACACCATTGGCGATTTTGGCAAGCGCGCGAAAAACGGTACGCTGAAAATGGATGAGATGATGGGCGGCACGTTCACCATATCTAATGGCGGCGTTTTTGGCTCGCTTATGTCTACGCCAATTATCAATCCGCCGCAAAGCGCTGTTCTGGGTCTGCACCGCATTGAAAAGCGCCCTGTTGTCATGCCTGATGGCTCTATCGCCGCGCGCCCGATGATGTATCTGGCGCTTAGCTATGACCACCGCCTGATTGATGGCAAAGAGGCGGTGACCTTCCTGGTGCGCATTAAAGAAGCAATTGAAGACCCGACACGGCTTTTGATTGATTTATGATTTCTTCCCCGTTCAGGCTGAGCTTGTCGAAGCCCTGCTCTTATCAGGAAAGAAGAAAACAAAAGCATCCCTTTGACAGGCTCAGGGCGAACGGCATCTTGAGTATAATACTATTTCATGAAACCTAGGGATTAATCAAAATAGTAGAAAGAGGCTTGGCGCACTCATTGACGGCATAGTAATAATGCCATGAATTTAATATTAGGAATCTTCAATGACTGATAATTTCGACTATGATGTTTTGGTAATTGGCGCTGGCCCGGGCGGCTATGTTGCTGCCATTCGTGCAGCGCAATTGGGGCTGAAAACCGCCTGCGTGGAAGCCCGCGAAACTCTGGGTGGCACCTGCCTGAATGTCGGCTGCATCCCGTCTAAAGCGCTGCTCCACGCTTCTGAACTCTATGAAGAAGCGCATAGCGGCGCATTAGAAAAATTCGGCATTCAGCTTAGCGGCGCGAAGCTGGACCTCACACAGATGATGGCCGAAAAAACCAAAGCGGTTGGCGAGCTGACCGGCGGTATCGAATATCTGTTTAAGAAAAACAAAGTCACATGGCTAAAAGGTCTGGCCAGCTTTGAAGATACGCACAGCGTAAAAGTCGGTCCTTCGACAGGCTCAGGAAAGCCGGAAATTATACGCGCCAAAAATATCATCATCGCAACCGGCTCATCGGTCGCGCCATTGCCGGGCGTAGAGGTGGATAATGATGGCGGCATAGTGGTGGATTCCACGGGCGCATTATCTCTGCCCAAAGTGCCCGACCATTTGGTGCTCATCGGCGGCGGTGTTATCGGTTTGGAGCTGGGCAGCGTATGGCGGCGCTTGGGCGCTAAAGTCACGGTTGTCGAATATCTTGACCAGATTCTGCCGGGCATGGATAGCGAAATCCGCAAGGAATCCGCCAAGATTTTCAAGAAACAAGGCTTTGACATCAAAACCGGCACAAAAGTCACCGGCGTCACCGTAAAGGGCAAGAAAGCCAGCGTGACCATTGAACCAGCCGCTGGCGGCGACAGCGAGATATTGGATGCGGATGCCGTTCTGGTGTGCATTGGCCGCAAACCCAATACAGCCGGTCTGGCGCTAGAAAAAGCAGGGCTGTCCACTAATGAGCGCGGGCAAATCGCGGTCGATCATGATTTTGCCACTGCGGTTCCCAATATCTATGCGATTGGCGATGTGATCCCCGGTCTGATGCTGGCCCACCGTGCAGAAGATGAAGGCATTGCCGTGGCCGAGAATATTTCCGGCGGCACAGGCATTGTGAACCATGATCTTATCCCCGGCGTTGTCTACACCCATCCTGAAATTGCCAGCATTGGCAAGACCGAGGAAGAGCTGAAAGAGGCCGGCATTAAATATAAATCGGGTAAATTCCCTTTCATGGGCAATAGCCGCGCCAAAACAAACCGCGACACTGATGGCTTTGTGAAGATTTTGGCCGATGCCAGCACAGACCGCGTATTGGGCGTGCATATCATATCTTCACTTGCCGGCACGATGATCGCACAGGTGACACAGGCCATGGAATTTGGCGCAACATCGGAAGATATTGCCTATACCTGCCATGCCCACCCAACCCATAGCGAAGCCATTAAAGAGGCCGCAATGGCGGTCACTGGTAAGCCCATCCACATTTAACGGGTTAAACAGCGCAGTCTGTTTTCTTAGCCTTAAGAGAGCGCAATGTTTCTGGCCAATTTCCCAACTGAGGACCTGATTGGCCCGATTCTTTTTGCGCTCGACATTTTGGGCATAGCCGTCTTTGCCGCAACCGGAGCATTAGCCGCCGCGCGCAAGGGGCAGACCATTGTTACCTTCGTCTTTTTCGCGCTGGTAACAGGGGTTGGTGGCGGCACTATCCGCGATCTGCTGATAGATGCGCCGGTGTTCTGGATTGTCGATCAGAGTATGCTCATATCCATTTTTGCGGTGGTCGCCATCATCTGGCTGACCCCTGCCAAATGGTGGAAAGGCCGCGTTATTGACTGGCTTGATGCTATTGGTCTTGCTGCCTATTCGGTCTTTGGCACGGCAAAATCGCTACAATATGGCGTGCCGCCCATCCCCGCCGCGATGATGGGCGTTATTACCGCTTGCGCAGGCGGCATCATCCGCGACGTGCTGGCCGGAGAACCCTCTATCGTGCTGCGCCCAGAGGTTTATGTGACCGCCGCCGCCATATCGGCTGGCCTGTTTGTGCTGCTGCTATCAATAGGGCTGCCCACCGCAATAACCGCGTTAATCGCAGCGGCTTCAGGCTTTGCCGTACGCGGGGCCGCAATATATTATGGCCTTGCCCTGCCCAGCTATCGCGGCGGCAATCAAGACGGATAATCTGCTATGAAACTTTTGGGACGATTGCACATATGGATTGGATGGCTGGTCGGCATACCCTTGCTGATCTGGACGATTAGCGGCCTGGTCATGGTGTCGCGGCCCATAGAGGAAGTGCGCGGCAATCATTTGCGCGCTGCGCCGCAGAGTGTCTCGGCACAGGCTATTGCCCTGCCCCAATTGGCGAACAGCAATCTTGCATCGCTAAATTTGGTAACCCAGCAAAAGCGCAGCATTTGGGTTGCCGAGGATATATCCGGCAAGCGCAGCCGATATGACGCGCAATCTGGCGCTTTAATGGACGATGTCAGCGCTAATGAAGCGCGCATTTTGGCAGAAGAACGCTTTTCCGGCGATGCAGATTTCGCAAAAATTACCTATTTTGCTGCTGATAACCCGCCCATAGATTTACGCCGCAACCGGCCAAGCTGGCAGGCCATATTTGCCGATGATACGCGCATATATATTGACGCACAAACAGGCGAAATGCTGGCCATTCGTACCCAGTTTTGGCGCGTCTTTGACTTTATGTGGGGCCTGCATATCATGGACCTTCAAACCCGCGATGACACCAGCCACCCGCTGCTGATCGGCTTTGCTGCATTGGCGGCTCTGTCGGTCCTTATAGGGCTTATCTTGCTGTTCCGCAGACGGAAAAAGCAAAAGGCCCGCGCTGCATAAGACAGCACGGGCCTGATCTTTATTGCTTATTGGCTAGGATTTATTGATCGACCAATTCTTCGCCGCGACCAAATTCCAGATATTGAATTTCGCCGCCAATCACGCCGCAGCTAAAACTGTCTAGCTGGTCCTGAAACTGAATTGTACCCTGTACATTAAAGCCATTATCAGCGCGCTCTATGCGGTTGATATTGTTAACCTGCGCGCCATTGCCATAGCGCTCTTCAGCGGCGAATGCGCATTGATTGGCCGCAGCGTTAATGTCGCTGGTGGTGCGTCTGTTCTGTTGCGGCGGCACCTGCCGCACATTGCGATTACGGCGCGGATAGGTGCGCGTATTGCGGTTATCATTGGCCGCGTCAGCAACAGCGGCGATACCGCCAATAATCAATGCACCCGCCAAAAGCCCGCCAATCCCAATACCGCGGCGACGACGGAAGCGACGACGGAAGCGACGCCGACGACGAAAACGCCGACCATATTCGGCTGCCTCATTTGCATTATGCCCTTCAAAGCCGTCTAAAGAAGCGGGGAAGTAACTTTCAATCGCACGCACTGGCGATGCACTAGGCCCAACCGCGCCTGTAGCGGCTGCAGCGGGCGCTGCTGTCAATGCAAGTGATGATGCCATTGCAAGTGCAGCGGCACCCGCCATTTTTTGTGTGATATTCATTCTCTTCTCCATTTTCTGGCAGCGTCACATTACCTTTATGTCCTGAGCCTAGCAATAAGGGGCTGGCTCTTAGCTGAACCAACCCCTTTTCTTTTTAATTTACAAATTAACGGCCATTGCCCAGACCGCGAAAGCGGATATCTGCGCCGCGTCCGCCCTCTATGCGACAGGTAAACCGGCCACGGTCAAAATTATTACGCCCACCCCGACCATAAAAACCGTTATCGACAATGATGCGGCCCTTTACACGGTAACCAAAACGCGTCCGGTCAACATCGCGGATCTGGGTCACATTAGCAGGGCCAAAGGTACGGCCCGCGCGGCGCTCTGCGATGCGGATACAACGGTTCACGGCAGAACGCGGATTTATAAAGCCGCGATTATTGCCCCTGAAATCACCGCGATAGTCACCGCGGAAATTACCGCGTACGTCTCTGCGGTCAAAATGACGGTCTTTTTTACCATCAAAAGCGCCAGCAAGAGCAGCAATACCGCCAAGAACTACGGCACCTGCGATAATCTCTCCAGCGCCAATACCGCCACGGTCACGGCCATTATCGGCCATTACAGGGGTAGCAGAAACAGCCATCGCTACAGCAGCAGCGGAACCAGTCAGGGTTTTGAGAAAAATTTTCATCTTAACGTCCTTTTCTTCGCTGCTCGAGAACCATTTCCGAGCTTGCCCATCCTATATAGTTCATATTGAATGAGGGTTTCCTGAACATAACTGTTGCGTTATGTTCAGGTAAAGGATTATTTATATGAATGTCTTTTAACGCAAAACCGCCCAACTACGCGCAATAATTATTTATAAAATTGGCTTATTTCTCAATTTCCAAGCCTGTATGATGGGCCAGAAACGCATAAATGTCGGAAAATTCCTCGATAATCTTATCGGTGGGTTTACCCGAACCATGGCCTGCACGGGTTTCTATGCGAATCAGTTTGGGCGCATCGCCGGTTTGGGCCGCTTGCAAGGCCGCGGTATATTTAAAACTGTGACCCGGCACTACACGGTCATCCGTATCCGCAGTGGATATTATAACAGCGGGATAGTCCGTGCCGTTTTTAATATTATGATAGGGCGAATAACTGAGAAGATTTTTGAAATCGGCTTCTTTCGCCGGATAACCATAATCATCAACCCAATAGCGCCCCGCAGTGAAGCGATCAAAACGCAGCATATCCATCACGCCAACCGCCGCATGCCCTGCTGCGAAAAGATCGGGCCGCTGATTGGTAACAGCGCCGACCAGCAAGCCGCCATTGGACCGTCCTTCAATCGCCAATTGGCCTTTACCGGTAATGCCCTGATCGACCAGATATTCGCCGGCAGCAATAAAGTCATCAAACACATTTTGTTTATTCTGTAGCCGCCCGCCATCATGCCAGACTTTACCAAATTCACCGCCGCCACGTAAATTGGCCATAGCAAAAACGCCGCCTGCTTCCATCCATGCCAATCTGGTGGGTGAAAAGCCCGGCGTTAGCGATATATTGAAGCCGCCATAACCGTAAAGCAATGTCGGCGCGCCTTTTGAGAGGTCAAGGTCTTTACGATGCACAATAAACATCGGGATTTTTGTGCCATCTTTTGACGGATAGAAAATCTGCCGCGCCGTATAATCATCAGGGTTAAAGGCAAGCTCTGGCTGGCTGAACACTGTTGTCTCGCCAGTTGCAGTGTCCAATCTATAAACCGCGCCGGGCTGGCTAAAGCCTGAAAAGGAATAAAATGTCTCTGAATTGCCTGGCTTGCCGCCAAATCCGCGCGCCGTGCCAATGCTATCCAGTGTAATATCGCCGGCCGCTTCGCCATCAAGCGTGACCATTTTGGCCAGTGATTTAGCGTTTTCCAAATAGCTGACGATGATACGATCGCCAACAATGGAGCCGCCTGCCAATGTGGCGTCTTGCTCTGCAACTATTTCGGTCGGCGCGGCATCCAGATTATCCATATCAAAACGCACAATGCGCAGGCGCGGCGCGTCTTTATTGGTCAGGAAATATAAATTGCCGCCGACTGAATCGATCAATTGCCATTCATTTTCAAAACCGGAAATCAGCTTTTTCGGCGTCCAATCGCCTTTTCCAATATTAATGACCGATACTTCATATTTTTCATCTGTGCCCAAAGACGACGTAATCACCGCCCATTGGCCATCTGCGGTTACCTCTGCGCTATGCCCTACTTTGGGTGCGCCAGGTGTTGCATATACCAATATATCAGCAGATTGCGGCGTACCGACCTTATGATAATATACCGCTTGATTGACATTTAGTGACTGAAACTCCGCGCCCTCTTTTGGTTCAGGAAAACGGGAATATAAAAAGCCCTCATTGCCGACCCAGGACAAACCGGAAAACTTCACCCACTCAATTTCGTCTGTCAGAACCTTACCCGATGCAACGTCCAGTACCTTGACCGTGCGCCAGTCTGAACCGCCATCCTGCACCGAGTAAACCAGCATTGAACCATCGCCAGAGGGTACCCAGCCAGCCAATGCCGTCGCGCCATCTGACGCCCAGCCATTAGGGTCGATCAGTTCTTTCGCTGTGCCATCAAGTCCATCACGGACATAAAGGACAGATTGGTTTTGTAGGCCGTCATTTTTGGTATAAAAATATTTGTCCCCGCGATTGCGCGGCAGGCCAAAACGCTCATAATTGAAAAATGCCGTCATGCGCTCGGCCAGTTTTTCACGGCCCTTTAGCGTATCCAAATAGGCATTTGTGACTGTATTTTGCTGCGATACCCATGCCGCCACATCCTTATCTTCACGCACATCATTTTCAAGCCAGCGATAAGGGTCAGCAATGTTGACGCCAAATTGCTCTTCCACCAGATCCAGCTTCTTTGTTTCAGGGTAATCCAATTTTATATCGGCTGGCGCTGCCACAATATTGTCATCTGCCTTAATGGCTAGGGCTGGCGATAAGGTCATGGCGGTACTTCCCATTATAAGGGCGATAATAGCGGTCGTGCGCATTGGGGGGTCTCCTTACTGTTAGGCCAAGTTTTAGACAGGGAGATAGCATGATGCAAATGCGAATCTGCATCTAGGGTCAGGACCTATTAAATTCGCGGAGTGTGGTTTGAAGCGATTTGGCTTTGTGCGAGGAAGTAAAGTGCAGGAAGTGCCTTAGCACTTTCAAGCTTTTCTGACCCC
>CAZAHS010000126.1:0-7181 GCA_964484855.1 uncultured Sphingomonadaceae bacterium
GAAACGGAGTTTGCAATTGCCAGCAATTCAGCTTTATTGGCAGAAATGGCGTCGGCCATAATTGTCAGTCACTTTCTTCTTCAGGTGTATCATCAATTTCCAGCTCATCATCGCCATCATTAATGACGAGCGGAGCAGTGGCGGCAATCAGCGCATCGGTCAAGACCAGTTTTGCTGTTAATATGTTGGTAAAGGCGGTTTGTTGCGGCCCAATCTTATTATCATGGATCAGAATTGCCGCAGCCGCATCCTCGCCATCCAGACCATTTAGCTGGCCAATAAGCGTTTTGCGGCCATCTACAGGCTCGCGCAATTTCAAACGCGCTTCATAACCGGCCCAATCAGTAAAATCAGCAAGGCGCGTAAGCGGGCGATCAATACCAGGCGAGCTAACCTCCAGCCGGTAAGGCTCGCTTACAGGGTCTTGCCCCGCCTCTTCAAGTGCATCAAACTTCTCTGATATACGGCGCGACAATGCGGCGCAGTCTGCAATGCCCAATTGCCGCGTATCAGGGCGCTCGGCCATGACCTGCAAGCTATAATCCTCTCCCGAACCGATAAATTTCACGCGTACAAGCGCAAAGCCAAGGGCTTCGGCTTCCGGCGCAATTAACGCTTCAAGATTGGCAATATCGCTCACATATTCTCCTAATGACACGCATTGCGCATCATATATCGGTAACATCATCAAAGGCATGGCCGATTGCGCTGGCAAAAGCCAGTTTCGGTGCCAACGATGTCGGAATATTGTTTATATACGCGCACAAGGGTTTTTGTGCAACGGAATATTTCTGGAAAATTACGCGAAAAGCTGCTCGGGATTGCTTTTCAGTTATAGCGTAGGCGGTAATGCGCAGATTGTTCGCTTTACCTAAGTTTGCAATCTTACAATCACCTCAGCAGCAGTAAGGATCAGGCCATCCGGCTCAATGGCGTCCGGATTATCAACGATGACGCGCTTTACACTGCGTTTCCGCTCGCAAATCCGTTAGGACATTACCCTAGCAAATCATGCTTTTTCAGGGCATGGCGAAGCTGATCATAACTAAGGTTCAGGGCCTTGGCCGTCTGCCTTTGATTATAGCGATGACGCGCAAGCATATGCTTCAATATGCTGCGCTCATGGCCCTCAACTGCTGATTTTAGGCAAGTTACCGCTTCATAATTGATAGACAGCGCCATATCTTCGGTTGCTGCAACCAAGGTTTCTGCTGCGCTTTCTTTGGCCTCTAAATGTGATTTTTCGCGCGTATTCTGGTCTGCACCATTTGCCTTGTCGCTAGCAGGTGCATTCTCACCCGCCAATCTCCACGGCGATTCAAACGGGTCAAAAACAATATGATCGACAGGCCGCGATGCATCGTCCCAGCGGTAAATAGCGCGCTCCACCACATTGCGTAATTCGCGTACATTGCCTGGCCAAGAATATCGCTGCATCGCTGCAGAGGCAAGATCGCCAAAACCTGGCCAATTGTCCCACTCCAATTCAGTGGCCATACGCCGCCCAAAATATTCCGCCAACACTGGTACATCGCCGTCACGCGCCCTTAATGGCGGCAAGGTCACCACCTCAAAGCACAGACGATCAAGCAAATCCGCGCGAAAAACATTGCGCGCCACCATTGCGGGCAGATGCTCATTGGTCGCGCCGACAATGCGCACATCAACGCGCACAGGCCGCGATGAGCCGATACGCGTCACCTCACCATATTCAACCGCTCGCAGCAATCGCTCCTGCGCCGCCATTGATAAAGTGCCCAATTCGTCAAGAAATAAGGTACCGCCATCAGCCTCTTCAAAACGCCCTTCGCGCGCCTTGGTCGCGCCAGTAAATGCGCCTGCTTCATGCCCAAATAGCTCTGCCTCTATCAATGTTTCTGGCAGGGCTGCGCAGTTCATTGTGACCAGAGGCCCATCCCAGCGGGAGCTAAGGCGGTGCAGACGTTCGGCAATGAGCTCCTTGCCCGTACCGCGCTCACCAATGACCAGCACCGGCCTATCCAGATGCGCAGCGCGGCTTGCGCGCTCTACAGCATCAAGAAAAGCCCCTGATTCACCTATAAACTGGCTAGACCGCTCCAATATTCCGCCTCCCGCAGAACCAAATCATAGCGACTTGGCACCTTTTCCTAAAATATAGTGCAGATTACCAAAATATGGCAATAAAAACTATACAAAAATTGCGGTTTTATCAATTAATATATATTTTTCAATTATTTATAAATTTTGGCACACCATCTGCTTTACTATTATCAAACGCATAATGATTGAGGAGGACAATATGACACGGTTTGACCATGAAAACATTGATATGACTGATATTGATATGTCAGCCAAAGCCAATGGCACCACCATATTGGGCTGGGTAATTGCACCGGCCATGTTGCTCGCCACACTTTATATTAGCGGCATGGGTCCGCTGGTCGGATCATTTGTTTCAGATAGCGGCGACATGCAGACACAATCTGCACAAGCCGCAGCAAATGTAACACAAGTTTTTTCTGTCCGTTATATTGATTGACAGATAAGAGCGGCGGCCGGAATGTTTAACCCACTCCCCTTGCCCCATTCCGGCCGTCACATGATTTTTTCAGGAGTATTTTAATGGGAATTTTTTCACGCACCCGCGATATTATCGCCGCCAACGTGACCGACATGCTAGACAAGGCCGAAGACCCGGCGAAAATGATCCGCATGATTATCCTCGAAATGGAGGAAACCTTGGTTGAAGTTCGGGCCTCTGCTGCACGTACTATTGCTGACCAAAAGGAAATGCGCCGCCATATTGACAAGCTGGACCGGTTGCAGGCCGATTGGGGTGATAAGGCCCAGCTTGCATTATCCAAAGATCGCGAAGATCTGGCACGCGCAGCCTTGGTAGAGAAGAAAAAGGCCGGCGATATGGCCGATCAGCTCAACCATGAAATCGCTGTTCTGGATGACGCACTGCGCGCATCAGAGCAAGATATCGCCAATTTGCAGAACAAATTGCGTGAAGCGCGCAGTCGCCAAAACTCGATCATGTCACGATTGGAAAGTGCGGAGAACCGCATCAAGCTGAAAACCATGTATCAAGGTGATAAAGTAAAAGAAGCATTTTCACGCTTTGACCTGCTGGAGCGCCGCGCCGACATGGCAGAAGGGCAAGCAGACGCCTTGGCGATAGCGCATGATGGGCCGCAAAGCCTAGAAGACCAGATTGATGCTTTGAAATCTAATGACAAAGTCGATGAAGAATTAGAGGCTATGAAAAAGGCCCTCAACAAAACATCGCAAAAAGGGGAATAATAAGTGGAAGATATTCTTGTACCGATAGTGATTGTCGGGATGCTTTTCATTGGGCTGCCCTGGATAATCTTCCATTATGTTACCAAATGGAAAACCTCTGCCACCCTGACCAATGAAGATGAGGGACTGCTGGAAGATCTGTATCTTATGGCCAAAAGGCTGGACGACCGGATGGACAATGTGGAGCGCATAATAAAGGCAGACAATCCCGATTGGCGCCCTGCCCGGCTGACCAGCCCTGATGATATAGATGATCCAACATTGGAACAGATTGACCGGATGCTTGCAGAAAGGACCAAGAAATGACCCGCCGCACCAAATTTTACCGCGACAAGCAAAATGGCAAATTGGCCGGTGTCTGTGCCGGAATAGCCGATTATACCGGCATTGATGTTACATGGGTCCGTCTGGGAATGTTCCTGTCATTCTTCATGTCACAGGGCTTGACCCTGTTGGCCTATATTGGCCTCACGGTTTTCGCACCCAAAAAACCAAGCAATCTGTATTTTGACCGTGAAGAACAGAAGTTTTGGCAAGGCGTTCGCCAATCCCCGCGTCGGACTGCAAAAGACGTAAAATCACGCTTTCGCGAGATAGACCGGCGACTTGCCGATGTTGAACTTTATTACACCAGCAACAATCATCAGCTTTCCGATGAAATAGAGCGACTGCGTTAAAAGCAGTTCATTAGGGGGAAGATATTATGGAACCAGAACCTTTTGTCATAATGGGCATGATGCTGGGCAGCGGCCTCACCATAGCTATTCAAGCCATTTTGCGACGCAGAAAAGCCAAAAAAGAGCAACTAACCCAAGGCAATGACGAACAGCGTATGATCCTGAACCTGCAAGAACGCATGCATGCATCTATGTTGCGGCTTGAAGAACGTATTAGCGTTGTTGAGCGGATTTCAACCGAAAATGAAGGCTCGACCGGGCAATTATCAAAAGAGATTGAAAAGCTGCGTCTTTAATGAGCGGCGCAAAAATGGGAGAATAAAATTATGAGCTGGGGCGGGCCTGGATTTATTATTGCTATGATTGCGATCAGCACAATTGGCTGGCTGTTCAACAATTGGATACGTGCGAAACATGGCTATTCTTTAGAGGATGAATGGGGCGGCAAAACCGATAAGGGCGATATAAATGCAGAACGCAAAGTCGAACTGCTTACATCCGAAAATGAGCAGCTCAACGGCAAGATAGGCCGTTTAGAAGAACGCTTGGCGGTTTTGGAGCGCATCGCAACGGACAAAGAAAGCAGCAGCGCCCGCCTGTCCGATGAAATAGAAAAATTGAGGGATTAAGACAATGGATGCCAGCAAGATAGAAGTTATTAGCACTATCCTCCCTTTTATTGCCCTTTTTGTCGCTATCGGCGTTGCAGGCTGGGTCGCCACGACATGGCTGCGCATCAAAAATGGCTATCCGCTTGATGGTGCTTGGGGGCAAGCTGTTTATCCCAAAACTGACAAAGAGGCCGTGCAGCGCATTGCCTTGCTCAGCCAGGAAAATGCGCAGCTTCAGGCCGAGCTCGGCTCTGTGAAGGACCGGCTGGCCAATGTTGAGCGGATTGTCACCGATAGCAGCCATCAATTGACCAATGAGATTGAGGCGCTGCGCGATAAGCGCATAGAAAATGGGCGCGATAAGCGCATAGAAAATGGGCGCGACAAGCGCATAGAGAGTGGGCGCGATAAGCGGACCAATGAGATACGATAGGTTTTAAGGGGGAAATCAAATGAACCTTGCATTGCTAATACCCATTTTGGGCGTTTCTATTCCGATCATCGCAATCCTTGCCGCGTCGTTCAACAAATGGCTGGCGATTAAAGAAAAGCAGATTGAAGCGCTAAATTCAGAAACCGCAGAAAAGGCCGCGCGCTATGCCGCGCAGACAGAACGTTTGGAGAGCCGCATGCGGGTTTTGGAACGGATAATTACCGATAAAGGCTTTGAAGTATCGCAGCAGATTGAGGATTTACGTGATACGCCGTTAAACTAAAACACGCGGCCAATGCAATAATCATCTAAAGGATGAATGGATATGCAGGAACCAATGACCATAATGACAATTGCTGCGGCCAGCCTGTTGGCGGTCGCCATAATCTCTGCGACAATATTACGTTTGTGGCGTGACTGGATGCGTTTTAAGCACAGCCAGCTTAGCCTAAGCTATAGCGGCGGCAATGACCGTGGTGCAGCGAGCACAGGCAATGCCAATGCGCGTATTGAATTGGCCGATCTCAAAGAGCGTTTGCGCAAATTGGAAGCAATAGCGGCGGGTGTTGATCTGTAAAATATCGCGCCGGACCAGCCCAGCCGCAAGCCATTTACAGGATAAAGTTTGCCGGGCCAGTCTTCGCTCCCTATATCGCCTCCATGACACAGCAAACCCCTTCACAGCTCCCCAACATAGAAGAGATTTACGAGGAATATGACTTTCTCGACGGTGACGAACGCTACCGTCTCTTAATCGAGCTTGGCCGCAAATTGGAAACGATGCCTGATGCGCTGAAAACTGATGCGACATTGGTGCGCGGCTGCTCAGCGGCGGTGTGGGTTTATCCATCAAAAACAGATAGCCAAAGCCTACATTTTTTTGCTGATAGCAATGCCGCTATAACCAAGGGGATAATCGCTTTGGTGTTATTAACTGTGCAGCATAAATCTGCGCAGGAAATCATAGATGCCGATATCGAAGCCGCATTGGCCCCTTTTGATCTAAAAAGCCAGCTTTCATCAAACCGCACACAGGGTATCCCCAATATGATTGCGCTGATACGCGAGACTGCGCAGCGTTTAATTTAGGTGCTGATTTTTAGGGATTAGTGAATTGCAATCTGGCTATTGGCAAGGAATATCATTCGCCAGCCGGCTTCCACTCGCGGCGTTCTGCTGCAGATTTTAGAACCTGATAACTTAGCTGAATAGCCTGAAAGCGCTGCGCGGCATCTTCATCATCGGGATTTGTATCAGGGTGATTCTGCTTGGCCAGCAGCCGATAGGATTTCTTTATCATTTCCAGATCGGCATCTACTTCCAATCCTAAAACATCCAGAGCGCGCATTTCGTCTGCGGAGCGGCTGCCATCCCCTGAACCGGCCCATTGATGATGTACTGATTCCTTATATCCGCTTGTCTCAGTCTGCTCTGCGCGCGCGCGCGCGGCAGCTTCCTCTTTGCTCAAACCTTCAAAATAATCCCAGCCGCGATTATATTCTGCGGCATGTTTTTCACAAAAATACCAACGTTGCGGACTATTGGGTGATTTGGGCGCAGGACACTCGCCGCGATCATCACAACCATGCCTGTCACAAAGACGCACCGTCTGCGCTTCACGCGAAGAACCATAGCCGCGCCAACGCGGAAATCCCCAATCAGATGATCGTCTTGCACCTACCATATGGCCTACCTAATCTGTTGCGCTCAGGAAATCCAGACGAGATGCTGAAAAATTCATTGGCGAATTCGCTTTGGCCTGTGGTTTTTTACAAAGCGCCCAGACCGATATATTGCATATAGTCGGTTGTTTGCAGAAGCCTCTATACGGTTCATCGCCATTAACGGATTGTGCCGAACGGCCCTTGAATATCGCGCATCAAGGTATATTTGTGCATTGCAACATAAAATAAAGATTTCGATATTAGGCACATATTATGAGCAAGCAGCTAACATTATCATCTCTATTGTCGGTCATCATCATGATCGGCTTTATTGCTGCCAATAGCTAGGGTCAGGACATATTAAATTTGCGGAGTGTGGTTTGAAGCGATTTGGCTTTGTGCGAGGAAGTAAAGTGCAGGAAGTGCCTTAGCACTTTCAAACTTTTCTGACACTGCAAAGAGCCAAATCGGTCAAATCCTGAAAGGACGGCAAAATGACTTCCATCTC
>CAZAHS010000127.1:0-7009 GCA_964484855.1 uncultured Sphingomonadaceae bacterium
GCGTTTCCACAATTTCAATATCCCAATCATCACCCAAAGCCGCCGCTGCTTGCTTGACCAAAGCCGATAATAGGGTGACGCCCAGCGAAGTATTGCCGGTTTGCAAAACGGCGATGGATTGGCCGGCATTGTCTATCAGATAATGGTGGCGCTCTTCTAAACCAGTGGTGCCGATAATGATGGGCGTATCATTGGCGATACAGGCGTCCAAATTGCCTTCCAGCGCAGCGGGCGCGGAAAAATCAATCATAATATCGGCTTTGGCCGCCAGCGCCGCGACATCATCGCCTTGATCCGCGCCGCCCGCAAAATCCAGTCCGGCCTCTGCTATGGCGGCAATAATCGCCTGGCCCATGCGCCCCTGCGCGCCAATTACGCCTATTTGTGTCATAATTTTCGGTCCTAACCCTCAATATCATCTATATTTTTCAAATGCCCGCAGGTGCTGCATTCACCATCTTTGAACAGGTTGATGCCGCGCATAGAGGGTTTTAGCCCGTCTATAAGCTGTAATTTGCCCTTTTGATTATTCCCAAAGCCGGTGATGAAGCGCATCGCCTCCAGCGCGGCCATGGTGCCGACCATGCCGACCATCGCGCCCAGCACGCCCATTTCCGCGCAATTGTCGCAATCATCGCTGTCAAAAGCATCGCCGACAAAGCATCGATAGCAGGGCGCATCTGGCAAATGGCCCTGAAATACACCGACCTGCCCCTGAAAGCGGCCAATGGCCGCGCTCACTAAGGGCACGCGGTTTGCTACGGCCCAGTCATTTATGGACAAGCGGCTGGCAAAATTATCCGTGCCGTCAATCAGCAGATCGGGCCTATCCGCATCTGCAAAAACATGCTGCGCAGTGAATTTGTGATGATGGGCCGTCACCTTACAATTTGGCGCAAGAATATGCAGCTTTTCCGCTGCACATTCTGCCTTAGGCCGGTCAATATCATGCGGTGAAAACAAAGTCTGGCGGTGCAGATTGGACAGCGACACCGCATCATCATCAAAAATGGAAATCCGGCCAATGCCGCCGCTTGCCAGGTAAAGCAGGGCGGGGCAGCCAATGCCCCCTGCGCCAATAACCGCAATATGTGTGTTTTTCAGCCGTGTTTGACCCAAGCCGCCAATATCGGGCAAAATAATCTGCCGCGCATAAAGGTCTAGCTCATGGTCGTTTAAGGGTTCCATGATTGATGGATTAGCAGATGAAAAGTTTGCGGGCCAGACTAGCTTTCAAGCTGCTGGAGCAGGCTGCGCACATCGCTGTCCATATCCTGATCGCGCACGCGCAAATCTTCGATAAGGCGCACCGCATGAATGACCGTGCTGTGATCGCGTCCGCCAAATTTGCGGCCAATTTCGGGGTAGGAACGCGGGGTTAGAACCTTGGCCAGATACATTGCCACTTGGCGCGGACGCACAATGGCGCGGGCGCGGCGCTTGGATGCCATTTCGCTGCGGTCCAGCTTATAATAATGGCAGACCGTGCGCTGTATCTCGTCAATGGTGACGCGGCGGCGATTGGCGGTCAAAATATCGGTGAGCTGGCTTTCCGCAACACCCAGAGACATGGGCTGTCCCGTCAATTGGGTGTAAGCAATCAGCTTGTTTAAAGCGCCCACCAGTTCGCGCAAATTGCGGCTAATTGTGCGGGCCAGAAACTCGATCACATCATCATTAAGCGGGCTAGGCTCTATATGCGCGATATGATGGCGCAAAATCTTGCGGCGCAAATCAACACCGGCAGGCGCAATATCGGCCACCAAACCCATTGAAAGGCGAGAGAGCAACCGCTGGTCAACACCATCAAGTGCTTGCGGTGCGCGGTCAGAGGCAAAGACCAAGCGCTTGCCAGCGGTCATAAGCGCATCAACCGTGTGCAGAAACTCTTCCTGTGTAGAATTTTTGCCAATGATGAACTGAATATCATCAACCAACAACATATCAAAGCTGCGCAGCCGGTTCTTAAACTCCATCACCTCATTGCGGCGCATGGCAGAAACAAATTCCACCATGAATTTCTCAGCCGAACAATAATATATGCGCGCATCAGGCATGGTCTTGGAAAAGCGGTTGGCAATGGCATGCAGCAAATGCGTTTTGCCCTGACCTGTCGGCGCTTTTATATAAAGCGGGCTAAATTGCGGTTTTTCGCGTGCCGCCATGCGTTCACCGGCATTGCGCGCCAATACGTTGTTTTCACCCTGTAAATAATTGCCAAATTGCAGGTCTTTATCAATGCCCTGCGCATCGCAAATGCTGTGAGATGTTGCCGAGGTAAATTCCTGCGGCAATGTGTGCATATTGGTGTCGCCGCCGCTGGCGCGCACTCGCTGTAATATATTTGCACCCGGCTTTGCCAATATTTGCACTGACTGCACATCGGGCCGTGTGATTTTCCATGCCAAGGCAAGCCGATCCGCGAAACGGTCATTAACCCAGTTTGCAGAAAATGCGGAGGGAAGGTAAAGTTCTAAAGTGCCGGTATCTTTGCAAAAACGGCCAGGATTAATTGGCTTAATCCACTGATTATGTTGCTGTGCGCCAATATCTTTTCGGATACCAATGCTTATGTCATTCCAGTCTGCCAAAAACTCTTGAGCGGTTTCTTCATCGCTCATCGTCTCTTCGCCGCCATCACTAATGGCGAAGCTGGGTATATTTTTGACTTTATTTGACATTAATTGCCTCCCCACAATTTTGAGCAATTACCATTTTTACACAAGCAATTAGCATTCTGACCATCTTTCCCACACATGTATAATAGGGCATTTAGCCCGCCGCATTTTCATCAGAAAATAGATCACGCTTTCCGACTTTTCGGGTAAAGCATTATGTTTTTCAGAATCAGGGCTAGCCTGTTTTTCCGAAACTTATTTTCTTCTTTGCACTTTTTTAGAAAGCATAAGCTGTCAGAAAAAGCGCTATAGAATGCGACCATCAAAATGTAATTGCAGGTCAAAATATATTCGCCTGCTAAAGGCTTTTTAGACAGCATCTTATGAGTTGATCAAGAACACATTTTCAAAAAAATGAAATATTCCTGATTGACTCCTTGAAACAATTGGGAAATTTTTGAAAATACATTCAAGTAATTGAAATATAACAATAAAGTGGAATTTCTGATTCAGCAATACAGCCGACTCGTTATAAATCTAGGCTTTGTAGAAAATCAGAGTGACACCGCTTGGGCAGCGCGGAATTTTGCTTTATATAAGTTTACACTCAATGCTGTTCCGATAGCTTTGCATTGCCCTGCTGCTCGGTGATTATTCTTCTTTTGCAAACCCTAAAATGCCGCAACACGAATCATATTTAGGCAGCCTCAATTTGCATTGGGCGTAAAAAAATCGGGCATAAGAAAAGGGCCTGTGCACAGATGAATGCAACAGACCCTTATTTCTTTTATCAATTGGAGCGCGGGGCCCCGATATTCGTTTAACCCAATGCAGCAACCCGCTTGGAAAGGCGCGAAAATTTGCGCGATGCTGTATTTTTATGCATCACACCGCGTGCAACGCCGCGAAACAATTCCGGCTGGGCCGCGCGAAGGGCAGCAACTGCCTGATCTTTGTCACCAGCTTCAATCGCCGACTCAACACTTTTGATGAAAGTGCGAATGCGGCTGACGCGGTTGGTATTGATAACCGTGCGGCGTGTGTTGCGACGGATACGTTTGCGTGCCTGTGGCGTATTAGCCATGAAAATTGCCTCTTAATCTAAAGAAATCTGGAAAGGCGGGAACTAAAGCCGCCTAATAAGTGGAAAGGCGCTTACCGTGACCTAACAGATTCGTCAATCAGGAAATGCCATTATATTTGGCGCGCTATCTTTGGCGCACTATCTTTGGCGCACTATCTTTGGCAATGTCCGCAATAAAAGGTTGATCGGCCCGATTGAACGAAGCGCACCACCGCTTTGCCGCAATGGCAATCCTCTCCCTCACGGCCATAAACGCGCCATTGTTTGGAGAAATATCCCAGCTCGCCATCAGGCCGCGCATAGTCACGCAAGGTAGATCCACCCGCCATAATGGCATCTGTAAGGATATGTTTTACAGCGTCCGCCAGCATATCCAGCCTTTTGCGTGCGATATATGCCCCTTTACGGCGCGGTGATATGCCCGCCATATGCAGCGCCTCGCACACATAGATATTGCCCAGCCCGGCAACATTTTTCTGGTCGAGCAGCAGCGCTTTAACAGGGCTCATCTTGCCGGCAAAGCACTGCGCCAGATGCGCGCCATCAAAGGCATTGCTCAGCGGTTCCGGCCCCATATCGGCAAAGGGCGGGTAGCTCTCCAATTCATCCAATCTGTGCAGATCAACAAAACCAAAGCGGCGCGGATCATTGAGCGCCAGCCTATGCCCCTTTTCAGTAACCAGCAGCAAATGGTCATGTTTATCATCGCTTGCCGGATTAATGCGCCAGCGGCCCGACATACCCAGATGAAAGATCATCGCATCGCCGCGATCTGTTTCAATCAGGCCATATTTGGCGCGGCGCGACAGGCCAGTAATATGCGCGCCGGTCATACGCTGGCGCAGATCGGGCGGGAAGGGCTTGCGCATATCGGCGCGGCGGGTTTCCACCGCTGCCAGACGCTCTCCATCCAGCACTTTGGCAAGGCCGCGCACGGTGGTTTCTACTTCAGGAAGTTCAGGCATAGCAAAAACTGCCATAACAGCCTTTGTTTTGGGCGCAACAATCTCTAAATAGCTTTTAGCATTTATGAACCACCGACCGGCACTCGCCAGCGCAGGAGCAAGCATCTTTATGTCAAACCCCGAACATACGCCCAATGAAGGTGAGGCAAGTTTTGGTTATAAAAATGTCAAAGCCGAAGAAAAGGCCGGCATGGTGGCCGATATATTCTCCAATGTTGCGGCCAATTATGACTTGATGAACGATGCCATGTCGGGCGGCATGCACCGGCTTTGGAAAGATCGCTTTGTGCGCCGGGTTAAGCCGCAAAAGGGGGAGGATATATTGGATGTCGCTGGCGGCACGGGCGATATTGCCTTTCGCATGGCAAAATCCGGCGCGCGCGTTACGGTGTCTGATATTAATCAGGAAATGCTGGATGTCGGGATTGAGCGCGCGGTTAAGCGCGGCGAGGATTCGCTGGTCTGGTCGCAGCAGGACGCAGAAGACCTGAAATTCCCTGATAACAGCTTTGATGCTTACACCATCGCCTTTGGTATTCGTAATGTCACCAATATTGATAAGGCGCTGGCGGAGGCGCGGCGCGTGCTGCGCTATGGCGGACGCTTTTATTGCCTGGAATTTTCGACCACTGAATGGGCGGGCTTTTCCGAAATTTATGAGCAATATTCGCACAAGATCATGCCCAAAGTGGGCAAATTGCTGGTCAATGATGAAGACAGCTATCGCTATCTGGCAGAATCCATCCGCCGTTTCCCCAAAATGCCGGAATTTGAGCGCATGATAAAAGAGGCCGGTTTTGCCCAGACGCGGGTTGAGCCGATAGTGGGCGGCGCAGTGGCCATCCATAGCGGCTGGAAAATATGACAGCCACCACAACGCACATATTCCGCCTGCTGAAATGGGGGCGTATTTTGGCGCGCCATGGCGCACTGCGCGGGCTTGAAAAAGAGCCGACCACGCCGGCACCCGTGAAACGCCTGTGCCGCATTGCGCGCTTTGGCACATTTCAGCCCAAGGAACCGGATTATGCTGGGGCCTTTCGCGCAATTGGTCCCGCCGCTATTAAGCTGGGCCAGACATTGGCCACGCGTCCCGATATTGTGGGCGAGGAAGCCGCGCGCAATCTGCTCAGCCTACAAGACAAATTGCCGCCCGTTCCCTTTGAAGAGATAAAGGCGGAGATTGAGATAGGTCTGGACGGGCCGATTGAAAAATATTTCAGCTCTATTGACCCTGATCCGGTTGGGGCGGCGTCAATTGCGCAGGTGCATCGCGGCGTGACGACGCAGGGGCGCGAGGTGGCCATTAAGGTGCTGCGCCCCGGCATTAAAAAGAAATTTGCCCGCGATATTGCGACCTATGAATGGGCCGCTGCGCATGTTGAGGCAATGGGCGGGGAAGCAGCGCGCCTGCGCCCGGCGCTGACCATCGCCAATTTCAAACGCTGGAGCAACCGCGAGCTGGATTTGCGGCGAGAGGCGGCCAGCGCGTCCGAACTTGCCGAGGCCATGAAGTCTGAGCCGGATTACCATATCCCTGAAATTGACTGGGACCGCACCAGTGGCTCGATCATGACGCTGGAATGGGTCAATGGTGTAAAAATCTCTCAAATTGATGCGCTTAAAGCGGCGGGTCATGATCTGGGGCATTTGGCCAACCGGCTGGTGCTGACCTTTTTGAAACAGGCGATTGCCGCCGGTTTCTTTCATGCCGATATGCATCAGGGCAATTTGTTTGTGCGTGATGATGGCACCATTGTGGCGATTGATTTTGGCATTATGGGCCGCATCAACCGGCAGGCGCGGCTGTGGCTGGCGGAAATATTATACGGCCTGACCACCGGCAATTATAAACGGGTGGCGGAGACCCATTTTGAGGCCAAATATGTGCCATCCTATCATAATGTCGATGAATTTGCGACGGCGCTAAGAGCCGTTGGTGAACCAATGCGCGGCAAGCCGGTGGATGAACTTTCGGTTGGTCAGATGCTCGATGGATTGTTCGCCATCACCCGCGATTTTGATATGCAGACCCAGCCGCATTTGCTGCTGTTGCAAAAAACCATGGTGATGGTGGAGGGCGTGGCCACTGCGCTCGACCCGCAGATCAATATGTGGGACACGTCCGCGCCTTATGTAAAGCGCTGGATTCGCGATGAATTGGGGCCGGAATCTGCGGTTGCCAACAGCATTAACGAGAATTTGGCAACGCTGAAACGCTTGCCCGATCTGGTGCGCCGTATTGAGGAAAAATTCCCCACAAAAGGCGGCGCGCCTGAACCGCCGCCCTTGCCGCACATCCCCTTGATTTGGGAGAAGAAAGAGGGCGCGCAGGGCGGTAG
>CAZAHS010000128.1:0-7001 GCA_964484855.1 uncultured Sphingomonadaceae bacterium
TTAAGAAAAAGCCGAGCACAAGTGAGCTGCTGGATTGGCTAAAATTGCTGCTTAACGAAGATATGCCGCTAGATGTTTTGCAAAATCAGGACCCGACCAAGGCTATTCCGCCTTTACACGGTGCGCTGCTGAAAAATGAGCAGGATGTGATGCTGTTCGAGCGCTTGGCCTTTATGGCACGGCGCAACAGCTAATCATCAATCAGCTAACAACAAAGAGGCATAAACATTATGTTCTTTGATTTTATGGACGCATTGCGCAGTGCCGGTATTCAGGCATCGCTAAAGGAACATCTGGCGCTGCTCGAAGCGTTGGATAAAGACGTCATCAACCAGTCGCCGGAAGAATTTTATTATCTCTCCCGCGCCACATTGGTTAAAGATGAAGGCCAATTGGATAAGTTCGATCAGGTTTTTTCCCATATATTTAAGGGGCTTGAAACCAGTTTTGATGAACAGAACGCGACAATTCCAGAGGACTGGCTGCGCAAAGTCGCAGAGAAATATCTGTCCGAAGAAGAAATGGCCAAAATCGAAGCCTTGGGCGACTGGGACGAGATTATGGACACGCTGAAAAAGCGTCTGGAAGAACAGGAAAAACGCCATGAGGGCGGCAGCAAATGGATCGGAACCGGCGGCACATCACCCTATGGCAATGGCGGTTATAATCCAGAAGGCGTTCGCATTGGCGGCGAGAGCAAACATAAAAAAGCGATAAAGGTCTGGGACAAGCGCGAATTTCAAAATCTGGACAACACCAAACAATTGGGCACACGCAATATCAAAATGGCGCTGCGCCGCTTGCGCCGCTTTGCGCGTGAAGGCGCGGCTGACGAATTGGATATTAAGGGCACTATTGAAGGAACAGCACGGCAAGGCTGGCTGGACATAAAAATGCGGCCAGAGCGGCATAATGCGGTTAAATTGCTGCTGTTTCTGGATGTCGGCGGATCAATGGATCCCTTCATCAAAATGTGCGAAGAATTATTCTCTGCGGCAACTACAGAGTTTAAAAACCTAGAGTTTTTCTATTTTCATAATTGTATTTATGAAGGTGTGTGGAAGGATAATAAGCGCCGGTTTACAGAGCGCACGCCCACTTGGGATATTTTGCACAAATTCGGGCATGATTATAAAGTGCTGTTTGTCGGCGATGCGTCAATGAGCCCTTATGAAATAAGCCATCCGGGCGGATCAGTGGAGCATTTTAATGATGAGCCAGGCGCTGTTTGGATGCAGCGCTTTGTCAATACTTACCCCGCTACCGCTTGGCTAAACCCCGTGCCGGAAAAGCAATGGGGCTATTCACAAAGCGTGCGCATGTTTCAGGAATTGCTGAAAAACCGCATGTATCCGCTAACCCTAGACGGGCTGGACGATGCCATGCGCGAGCTGAGCCGCAAAAGCGGATGATCTTTTTTCAGTCCAGCTAACTGCTAGCTTTCGTAAATAATCAAATGCTCTGATGTCTGCGCCCATGCACTTTCATCAGCTATAGTTATCGCGTCCAAATCACCAGCTTGCGCGGCGCCATCATCGACCCAGTCACGCAGCAATGTTGAGCCGTTAATAACGTCTATGGCCAGCTTGTCATATTCATATTCATAAGGGAAATCGCGCCACAAAAGATAATCCGGATAAAGCTGGCGGATAGCCTTAAAGGCAAGTGCATGCAGACGCCATGGGCGAAAAGCGGCGTGATTATAATCCGGGCCTTCGGCATGAAATTGTATGCCTTGGCATAGCTGCCCGGCATATTTGTGGAATGTTGGTTCAAAAGCACATTGGCGCAAACGGCAACCGGTCATCCATTGCGGTGCAAGCTCTTCCATGGTCTTTAGAATGGCCAAATTGTCTATATCCGGCGCGCCAAACAGCTCTAATGGGCGCGTTGTGCCCCTGCCCTCGCTCAGCGTGGTGCCTTCCAGCATAACTGTGCCTGCATAGGCGCGCGCCATCATTACATTGGGCGCATTGGGGCTAGGGTTGATCCAGATACGCTCTGTTGGCCAGCCATGGCCGGGCGCACCTTCAGGCTGCCAACCCTGCATAGATACAACACCAAAATCCACATCAAGCTTCAATTCACGGACAAAATATTGCGCCATTTCGCCCATGGTAAGGCCATGGCGCATGGGCAAAGGGCCAGCACCCACAAAACTTTCCCAACCGGTTCTGAGGCTCAGTCCTTCAACCGGTCTACCCGCTGGATTCGGGCGGTCCAATACCCAAAATGTCTTGCCATGCGCGGCACATGCTTCCAGCAGATAACGCAAGGTGGTGAGATAGGTATAGATACGGCAGCCAAGATCCTGAAGATCAAACAGCAAAACATCAAATGTATCCATTGATGCATCTGTAGGTTTGCGCACTTCGCCATAAAGGCTGAAAATCGGGATATTATATACCGGATCGATTTCGTCCGGTGTCTCCATCATATTGTCTTGCTTATCACCTTTCAGGCCATGTTGCGGGCCAAAGGCTGCGGTAAGAATAATATCTTCGCACGCATGCAGCGCATCAATGCTGTGAGTCAAATCCTCCGTCACTGATGCAGGATGGGCAACAAGGGCAACCCTTTTGCCCTTAAGCTGGCGGCGTGTGTCCGGATCGGACAGCAACATATCGATTCCGTTTTTCATGAAGCTACCGGTGCCGCGACTTTGTGCACAAAGCAAGCCTGATGGTGAAAATCTGGCGGCCCCTCGCCATGTGCTAATGACCAATAGCTTTTCTTTCCATCATTTTGATGCAGGATAGAAGTGATTGCTAAATTAAGCGTACAGGCGCGATAATCAGGCGGTAATAAAATTGTCGCCTCCAGCGCGAAGTGGCTGTCAGAAAATTCAAGATAAATTTCCGGCATTTGCGCTATTTCCTGATCGCGCATATCGCTGCGATACCCATCAAAATGATAAGCCGCCCATTCCCCGCCGGTTGAAAAATTGCATTCGAGATATTCAGGCGCTCCGGGCCTTTGTGCAAATAGTTCAAAAACTGTATTTTCCCACAGCTTATCGCCGCGCTTAACCTCATCATAATCGCCAGCCAGCGCCAAAATCTCTGGATCACATTCGACAAAATAGCGCAGCCATAAATGTCCATTTGGGCTAATCGTGCATGCCGCTGATAAACCATATATGCTTTGCGCGCCATTTTGCGGGTGCGGCAAAAGCCGAAGCATATTGTCCAAAGCCTGTCTCCCTGCTAATCGCGCAAATTATGACCGAATATAAATCAGACCTTTTGCGCACGCTTGACCAACGCGGCTATCTCCACCAGCTTACCAATGCGCAGGGGCTAGATACCCTTGCCAATAAGCAGCTAGTGCCTGCCTATATTGGTTTTGATGCCACAGCCTCATCATTGCATGTTGGCAATCTGGTGTCGATAATGTTGCTGCGCCGTGTTCAACAAGCAGGCCATAAACCAATAGTGGTAATTGGCGGCGGCACCACCAAAGTGGGTGATCCTTCCGGTAAAGATGATATGCGTAAAATGCTGGATGAAGATGGCATTGCCGCCAATATCGCGTCCATTCGCCGCAGTTTTGAACAGTTTCTGACCTTTGGCGACGGGCCAAGTGACGCTGTTTTGGTCAATAATGCAGACTGGCTGGATGCGCTGGATTATATTCCCTTTCTGCGCGATGTGGGCCGCCATTTTACTATCAACCGCATGCTGACTTTTGACTCGGTAAAATTACGGCTGGAGCGCGAGCAACCACTGACTTTTCTTGAATTTAATTATATGATTTTGCAGGCATATGACTTTTTGGAGTTATCGCGCCAGCATGATTGCCGTTTGCAACTTGGCGGATCGGATCAATGGGGCAATATTGTCAACGGCATAGAGCTGACCCGGCGTATTGATGGAACCGAATTATACGGCGTCACGACACCGCTTATAACCAAAGCAGATGGCAGCAAAATGGGCAAGTCAGTTGATGGCGCTATCTGGCTAAACCGTGATAAGCTATCCGACTATGATTATTGGCAATTCTGGCGCAATAGTGATGACCGCGATGTTGGACGCTTTTTGCGCCTGTTCACCGATATTCCTGTTGAAGATATTGCCAAGATGGAAGCGTTAGAGGGCGCTGACATTAACGCAGCGAAAATTGCTCTGGCCAATGCCGCCACCGCCATGTGCCGCGGCGAAGAAGCCGCAGCCCAGGCAGAGCAAACTGCATTGCAAGCATTTTCGAGCGATGGAGCAGCAGAAAATCTGCCCCATTTATCTGTCCCCACTGACGGCGTTGCTATTATTGATGCAATATTGGAATTGGGGTTTTGTGCCAGCAAGGGCGAAGCGCGCAGATTGTTAAAGGGCGGCGCTGTAAAGATCGATAATGAGAAAATAAGCGACGAAAAAACGATGATAATGCCGCCATCAGCTGACCAGCGCCTATCAGTTGGCAAGAAAAAACACGCCATTTTATCGACTTAGACTTTTATTGCGTTCAAATAATATGAATTTACAGTTTTTTTGCCTTTGGCCGTTATTCATTATAGTTCAATGATAATGTTCGGGAATTGTAAATGACAAGAGGCGCAAACCTATCAGTAATGGATATGCGGCAGGCAGCGCGCCACAGCGTTGACCATGTCGTTATTGCCGAGCACAGAACCATGGGCGATATCAAAACCCATATTATCAACGTGTCGGCAAACGGCTTTATGACAGAGGGCGAAATGCCCCTGCAAAAAGGGGAACGCATTACAGTGCGCTTGCCCGCAATCGGCCAGATGGAGGCGCATCTAATTTGGGCACTTGGTGGCCGCTGCGGCTTTCAGCTAGAACGTATTATCCGCCAGAACGAATTTAATGATTTGGTCAAAGCTCTTAAGCCCGGCGAACCAATGCCCAGATTACGATAGAGCGATTTTAACCGCCACGCAGCAATCTTATCCCCTGATCGCGCTGGAACAGATATAATAATATCCGCGCAGCCTGGCCCCGTGGTTTTTCTAATTTCTCATCCTGTGTTATCAGCAAGCGCGCATCATCATTGGCCGTCGCGATAAGCGCATGAACCTGATCGGGACGCGCAAGCTTATAGCCGATTTCTCCTGATTGCCGCGTGCCAAGCAATTCCCCAGCACCGCGCAATCTTAAATCTTCTTCGGCCAGAAAAAATCCATCTTGTGATGAGCGCATTAACCCCAGACGGGCGCGCGCAGTTTCGCTAAGATTATCGCCGCGCAGCAATAAACAGCGCGATTGCGCGCTGCCACGGCCAACACGCCCGCGCAGTTGATGCAATTGGGCAAGGCCAAAACGCTCTGCACTCTCTACGATCATCAGCGTAGCATTGGGGACATCAACGCCCACTTCTATAACGGTTGTTGCGCATAAAATAGCGCTTTTGCCATCTGCAAAACGCTCCATAGCGGCGTCTTTCTGGTCCGCCGGCATCTGGCCATGCACCATCTCCACTTTTGGCCCGAACCGCTCTTGCAACAAAGCATAGCGTTCCTCTACTGCTACCGCGTCCAGTGCTTCATTTTCATTGACCAAAGGGCAAACCCAATAAGCCTGGCCGCCACCAGCAATATGCCGCTCCAGACCATCAATAATCTGGCTCAGACGAGCATCACTCATCACCAAAGTCTCAATAGGTTGTCGTCCTGGCGGCTTCTCATCAAGGCGCGACACATCCATTTCGCCAAATTGGCTAAGCGTTAATGTTCGCGGAATGGGCGTTGCGGTCATGGTCAGCATATGGGGCGCTAGCTTACCTTTTTGCGCGAGTAACAACCGCTGGTTCACGCCAAAACGGTGCTGTTCATCGATCACGGCAAGCGCAAGATTTTGATAGACAACAGCCTCTTGAAAAACCGCATGGGTGCCGATCACCAAATTGATAGAGCCATCTGCAAGGCCCATTAGCTTGGCCTCTCGCGCCTTGCCCTTGTCACGCCCGGTTAACAGCTCGACATTGATAGGCAATCCGCGCAGCAATTTGCTGAGCGTCGCATAGTGCTGGCGTGATAATATCTCAGTAGGTGCCAGCAGTACTGCCTGCCCGCCAGCCTCTATTGCCGCCAACATTGCCATTACCGCAACAATGGTCTTGCCCGCCCCCACATCACCTTGCAGCAAACGCAGCATGGGCACAGGCTGCTGTAAATCCTGCAATATCTCGGTAATGGCTCTGCCTTGCGCACCGGTGAGTTGATAATCCAGTTTCAACGCACTGCGCAAATGCCCATCGCCATTTAGCGCTTGGCCCTTTTGCCTTTTGTTGCTGCGTCTCAGCAGCGCGAAAGCCAGTTGACCGGCCAATATCTCGTCATAGGCAAGGCGTTTATGCGCCAATTCATCAGGGCCTATATGCAGCGCGCTCAGCGCTTCCTGCCAAGCGGGCCATTGTTCGCGCTTTCGCAATTGCGGCTCAACCCATTCATCAAGCGCAGGCAGAGATGCGCGCGCATCCTCAACCATTGCGGATAATCTTTTGCTGGTTATGCCTTTGGCGCACGGGTAAACCGGTTCAACAGCTTCTAGCCCCTTATCATCACCGGCGATATGATCGGGGTGAATAATTTGCAGCATATCGCCATAGCGCTCCAGCTTACCCGCAATAAAGCGCGTTTCACCTACTGGTAATTGTTTGACCGCCCAATCAGTATGCCGCCCGAAAAAGACAATCGCCATAACATTGCCCTTGGCATCCTGCGCCAAAAGCCGGGTTGGCCCGCGGCCCCTGCTGGCCTGCTTTTCGATGATGGTGAGCGATATAATAATCTGGTCGCCCTCCACGGCCTCATCCAGATCACTGACCTTGCGCCGCTCTATATAGCCGGTGGGCAAGTGGAACAGCAGATCGGCAACACTAGCAATACCCAGCTTTTGCAGCGGTTTTTGCAATTTTGGGCCAACGCCCTTTATCTGGGCTATATCGGCAAAAAGCGGATTAAGAATATCAGGGCGCATTACAGCCAGGCCCTGAAAAGCGCATTGGGCAAAATTGCAGGTGCAAAGGGCTTGCGAAACAAC
>CAZAHS010000129.1:0-6940 GCA_964484855.1 uncultured Sphingomonadaceae bacterium
TGAAACAGGGCAAAGTGGCGATTATTGGCTATGGCAGCCAAGGCCGCGCCCATGCACTGAACCTGAAAAATTCCGGCTGTGACGTTATTGTCGGCGTGCGTCCCGGCGGCAAAGGTGACACACAGGCAAAGGCCGATGGTCTGGCCACTGCGCCCGTGCGTGAAGCAGCAGAGCAAGCCAATGTCATCTGCATGCTGACGCCTGATATGAGTCATGAAACCATTTATGAGCAAGATATTGCCCCTGCACTGAATGACGGCGATTGCATCTCTTTCGCGCATGGATTCACCATTTTATATGATCGCGTAAAACCGCCGGAAAATGTTGATGTCATCATGGTCGCACCAAAAGGCCCGGGCGATCTGGTCCGCCGCGAATATGAGCGTGGACGCGGTGTGCCATGTTTGTTTGCCGTGCATCAGGATGCCACTGGCAATGCCAAAGCGCGCGCGCTTTCCTATGCTTCATTGATTGGCGGCACGACTGCTGGCACGCTGGAAACCACCTTCCGCGAAGAAACCGAGACCGATTTATTCGGTGAGCAAGCGGTCTTGTGCGGCGGCGCAACCGAGCTTGTGATGAAGGGTTTTGAAACACTGACCGAAGCCGGTTACCGCCCCGAAATCGCTTATTATGAGTGTCTGCACGAGCTGAAGCTGATCGTTGATCTGCTTTATGAAGGCGGCATTTCCAAAATGCATGATTTCATTTCAGAAACCGCCGCTTATGGCGATCTGGTCTCTGGCCCGCGCGTTATTAACGACGAAACCAAAGAGCGTATGCGCGAAGTGTTGACCGATATTCAAAACGGCACCTTTGCCAATAATTGGGTTAAGGAAAACGAGACCGGCAAAGTGAAATATGACGCAATGATGCAGACCGACCTTAATCACCCGATTGAGAAAACCGGCGCTGAACTGCGCTCGCTCATGCCATGGCTGCAAGACGGAGCGAAAGCCAAAAGCGCCTAATAAGGCGCAGCTTTATCACCGTCATTGCGCGCAAAACGAAGCGAAGCAATGACGGTGATATTGACGGATACAATGGACAAATGACTATGAACGCAATCACCAAACCCAAAGCTGCTGATAAAGACGCAGCGCCATCCGCCACCAAATCGGGCGCAGAATTGCTGCTCGATGCCATGGAAGAGCAAGGCGTGGAGGTGATTTTCGGCTATCCTGGCGGCGCTGTGCTGCCCATTTATGATGCGTTGGACCAGCGCAACACCATCAAGCATGTGATGGTGCGGCATGAGCAAGGCGCCGTCCATGCAGCAGAGGGCTATGCCCGCTCCACGGGTAAGCCGGGTATTGTATTGGTAACCTCCGGCCCGGGCGCAACCAATGCTGTAACCGGCCTGACTGATGCGCTGCTCGATTCCATTCCCTTGGTGTGTATTACCGGCCAAGTGGCGCGGCCCTTAATCGGCACCGATGCCTTTCAGGAATGCGACACTATCGGCATTACCCGCAATTGCACCAAACATAATTATATGGTCGATAAGGCGGATAATCTGGCCAATGTGGTGCATGAGGCCTTTCATATCGCGACACAGGGCCGCCCAGGGCCAGTGCTGATTGATATCCCCAAAGATGTGCAATTTGAAAGCGGGCATTATACCGCGCGCGCCGATGCGGAAATCCGTTCAGCGATGGCCAAGCCGCTGATGGACGATACACGCATTGCCAAAGCAGTTGAGATGCTGCGCAATGCCCGCAAACCGGTTTTTTATACTGGCGGCGGCGTCATCAATGCCGGACCAGAAGCATCAGAGACATTGCGCACTTTGGCGCGCGCTGCCAATGTGCCCGTGACCTCTACCTTAATGGGTCTGGGCGCATTTCCAGCATCTGATCCGCAATGGCTGGGTATGCTGGGCATGCATGGCAGCTATGAAGCCAATAATGTGATGCATGATTGCGATGTAATGGTGTGTATCGGCGCGCGTTTTGATGACCGCGTAACGGGCCGGCTTGATGCCTTTTCGCCAACCTCGCAAAAAATCCATATTGATATTGACCCCAGCTCGATCAACAAAAATGTCGCCATTGACCTGCCGCTTATTGGCGATGCAGGCAAGATATTGGACGCTATGCTGGCCGCATGGCAAAACGCAGAGGCCAAAGCGCCGAGTGGCAAGGCGCGGCTGGATGATTGGTGGACGCAAATTAACGCATGGCGCGCCAAGAAAAGCTTTGCCTATGCCAAGTCGGACAGTCTGATTAAGCCGCAATATGCGGTTGAGCGGCTCTATGAACTGACCAAAGACCGTGACACCTATATCACCACAGAGGTGGGCCAGCACCAAATGTGGGCCGCGCAGCATTATCATTTTGAAGAGCCAAATCGCTGGATGACATCGGGCGGTCTGGGCACAATGGGCTATGGTCTGCCTGCTGCTTTGGGCGTACAGGAAGCGCACCCCGATGCGCTGGTCATTGATATTGCCGGTGATGCCTCTGTGCAAATGTGCATCCAGGAAATGTCGGCGGCGATACAATATGGCCTGCCGATCAAAATCTTCATCCTCAACAATGAATATCTGGGCATGGTGCGCCAATGGCAGGAATTACTGCATGATAAACGCTATGCGCAAAGCTATTCGGCGTCCCTGCCCGATTTTGTTAAGCTGGCAGAGGCCTATGGCGGAGAGGGTTTTCGCGCTGAACATCCTGATGAGCTGGACGATAAAATCATGGCCATGATTGCAAGCGACAAGCCGGTTCTGTTCGACTGTGTGGTCACCCGCGAAGAAAATGTCTTCCCCATGATCCCCTCTGGCGCGGCGCATAATGATATGCTGCTGGGTGGCACGGTTACCGGTGATGAAATATCCGCAGAAGGTAAGGTTTTGGTCTGATGAGCGATACAAAAACAGAGGGCGCACCCTCACAATCGGTCTATCCGGTTTCGTCTAATGATCCGACCATTTATGAGTGTATATTGGCGGCGATTGTTGACAATGAACCGGGCGTATTGGCGCGGGTTGTCGGCCTGATTTCCGCGCGCGGCTATAATATTGAGAGCCTGACCGTGGCCGAGACGGACGAGCAGAAACACCGTTCGCGCATTACGATTGTGACCAGCGGCACGACAACCAAAATCGCCCAGATAAAGGCGCAATTGGAGCGGCTGGTGCCGGTGCGCCGCGTCATAGATGTGACCGCAGAAAGCGACGCGATTGAGCGCGAGCTGGCGCTGGTTAAGGTAGAAGGCAGCGGCGAGCAAAGGCTGGAGGCGATGCGCGTTGCCGATATTTTCCGCGCCCGCCCGATCGACATTACCCATAGCAGCTTTGTGTTTGAAGTGACCGGCGCACGCGATAAGGTAAATGCCTTTATTGACCTGATGCAGCCGCTCGGTCTGGTTGAAAATAGCCGTACTGGTGTGCTCAGCATAAGGCGCGGGGCGCAGCCCAATTAGGTTTATAATTGATGAAACCGGCCAGTGATTAAGCGCGGGGCAATCAAATAGCTGTTATTCCAAAGCTCTTCACGATATGATTTACGCAAAACGACCAACACCAAGGAGAAGATGATGACTATATTCCTACTATCCCTCATGACCCTTGGAAGTTTGCTTCTACTAGGCGCTGGCCTAACATTGACAGCAGCCAATAAGCCTGCCCGTAAAGCAGTGCGCGTAAAAATTCGTGATAAGGGAGCGCCCCATGACGCCCGAAAAAACCGTTTCAACTGAACATTCCGCTAATTCAACCGACAAAAATCATGTCAAAATTTTTGACACCACATTGCGCGATGGCGAGCAAGCGCCCGGCTTTTCCATGTCCACTGCGGGCAAGCTGGTCCTTGCGCGAGAATTGGCGCGGCTAAATGTCGATGTGATAGAGGCCGGCTTTGCCGCTGCCTCGCCCGGCGATATGGCGGCAGTCAAAGCCGTGGCCGAAGAAATTGGCGGCGCTGATAATGGCCCGGCCATTTGTTCATTGGCGCGCCTCAATATCCGCGATATTGACGCTGCGGCAGAGGCAACATCACCCGCCAAAAAGCGCCGTATCCATACCTTTATTGGCACCAGCCCGCTGCACCGTGATGCTAAGCTGAAAATGAGCAAGGCGCAGATTTTAAGCGCTATTACAGATTTGGTGGCCCATGCCCGTTCGGCATGTGCAGATGTGGAATTTTCGCCCGAAGACGCCATCCGCACCGAACGCGATTATCTGCTGGAAACTGTGCAGGCTGCTATTGAAGCAGGCGCCAGCACGATCAACATTCCCGATACGGTGGGCTATACCACGCCAGAGGAAATTCAGGATCTGTTCGCCTTTTTGACCAGCGAAGTGCCGGGCGCTGACACAGTGACATTTTCCACCCATTGCCATGATGATTTGGGGCTAGCGGTTGCCAATTCGCTGGCCGCAGTGCGCGGCGGTGCGCGGCAAATTGAGTGCGCTGTCAATGGCATTGGCGAACGCGCGGGCAATTGTTCGCTGGAGGAAGCGGTGATGGCATTGGCCACAAGGCGCGACCATTTTGGCCTCACCACCCAGATTAACACGCCGCGCCTTTACCCGACCAGCGTTGCCCTGACACAGGTGACGCACCAGCCCATCGCCCGCAATAAGGCGATTGTCGGCAAAAACGCTTTTGCGCATGAAGCCGGCATTCACCAACATGGCGTGCTGGCCAATCGGCGCACCTATGAAATTATGGATGCAGAAGCTGTGGGCATGCCCAGCAATTCCATCGTACTGGGCAAGCATTCGGGCAAACATGCACTGAAATCACGCATAGAAGCGCTGGGCCTGCCCGCCGATCAGCCGCGCCTGGATGAGCTGTTTGTGAAGTTCAAAGCGCTGGCCGATACGCAGCGCGAAGTGACCGATAATGATCTGGTGCGCCTTGTCACTGGCTCCAACATGCCGCCGGGCCGCTCTGGCCCATGGCGTTTGCGGCAAGTGGAAATGCAATATGGCGTCGATGCCGAGCATAAGCCCAATGCCCGCGTCACCATGGAGCATGAGGACGGCACCAGCAAAACCGTTATTGGCGAGGGCCAAGGCCCGTTTGATGCTGCTTTTCATGCGGTGTGTGCCATTGCCGATGTTGCGGGGCAAATCCGCACATTGGATATTCACCATATTGCCGATGGGCAGGACCGCAATGTACGCGCCGAATCGGTTATCGTGATTGATGGCAATGACCATGAAGGCTCAATCCGCGAAATCGACGTGGCCTATGCCGCAGTTGGTGCTTTCGTGGTGGCGGTTAATGCCTCTCTGGTCGCGCAGGGGCGGGAGAAAGCGGCGTGATGGATATGCCCCCCCAAACGCTTTACGACAAATTATGGCATGCGCATCTGGTCGCGGCGGAGACGGACGACAGCCCCGCCATCCTCTATATTGATCTGCATCTGGTGCATGAAGTCACCTCACCCCAAGCCTTTACCGTTTTGCAAGAACGCGGGCTGAGCGTGCGGCGGCCGGACCTGACCAAGGCGACATTGGACCATAGTGTACCGACCCTGCCCGCCAATGCCGATGGCAGCCTGCCCTATGCCACTGAAGAGGCGGCCAGCCAAGTGGCGGCTTTGGAACAGCACACCGCGCAGCACGGCATAGAGCTATTTGGTCTGGGCGATATGCGGCGCGGTATCGTGCATGTTATCGGCCCTGAACTCGGCCTGACCCAGCCGGGCAAAACCATTGTTTGCGGCGATAGTCACACCTCCACGCACGGCGCATTTGGCGCATTGGCCTTTGGTATTGGCACCACAGAGGTCGGCCATGTGCTGGCCACGCAATGCCTGTTCCAGCGTAAGGCAAAGACCATGCGGGTGCGTTTTGAAGGCGCTTTACAGCAGGGCGTTTCTGCCAAGGATATGGCGCTGGCCATGACCGCCAAAGTGGGCGCAGATGGCGGGCAAGGCCATGCCATAGAATTTGCCGGACCGGCGGTAGAAGCGCTCGACATGGAAGGGCGCATGACCCTGTGCAACATGTCGATTGAGGCAGGCGCGCGCGTCGGCATGATCGCGCCGGATGAAACAACCTTTGCCTTTTTGAAAGACCGCCAGCGCGCACCGCAGGGCGATGACTGGGATGCCGCGCTGGAAAATTGGCAGGCATTGCGCAGCGATGAGGATGCGCATTTTGATAAAGAGGTGGTGATAGACGCCAGCGCTATCACGCCGATGATTACCTATGGCGTGTCGCCCGATGCGGCCGCCGCAGTGAACGGTCAGCATCCTGATCTGGCCAATGATAATGCGCGTGAGGCTGCGGACTATATGCAGCTTAGCGCCGGCGCTGATTTCAGTTCCGTGCGGGTTGACCGTGTCTTTATCGGTAGCTGCACCAATGCGCGGTTAAATGACCTGCGCGCCGCCGCTGATATATTGCGCGGGCGGAGCGTTGCCAGCCATGTCTCAATGCTGGTCGCGCCTGGCTCAGAGGTCATTAAGGCCGAGGCGGAAAAAGAAGGGCTGGACGCGATTTTTACCGCAGCAGGGGCCGAATGGCGCGAGCCGGGCTGCTCTATGTGCATTGCCATGAACGGTGATAAGGGCCAGCCAGGCGAGCTGGTTGTCTCCACCTCCAACCGCAATTTTAAGGGGCGTCAGGGCAAGGATGTGCGCACCATGCTGGCCAGCCCCGCCACCGCAGCGGCCTGCGCGGTTAATGGCTATCTCACTGATCCGCGCACTTTAGACAGCGCATATGAAAGCAGCGCAGCATGACCCCTTTTTCCAAATTAACCTCCAAAACCGTGATATTGGAACAGTCCGATATCGACACCGACCAGATTATTCCGGCGCGCTTCCTCACCACGACGCAGCGCGAAGGGCTTGGCAATTGCGCCTTTTATGACTGGCGGCATGGCGAGGATGGAGCCAAGCGCGATAATCATGTGCTCAACCATGTTGATAGCGGGACGCATCAGATTTTGGTGGCTGGCCCCAATTTTGGCTGCGGTTC
>CAZAHS010000130.1:0-6940 GCA_964484855.1 uncultured Sphingomonadaceae bacterium
GTCCAAGGGACATTGCTCGGCGTCGCCTTTGGCAACGTCTAAAAATTCTATCGCGCCGCTTTTGTCCAAACGCTTCATGACGGCGATTTCCCGCGTGCATAATGGGCAATCGCCATCAAACCAGACTGTAACATTGTGTGCCATATATAATCAGGCCAATATGTAACTAGGTCAGCGCCAAAACGGCGATAATGACGATAGCGGTATAGGCCAATATACTGAGCATCAGGAACAGCGGATTCATCTGTTCCGGTGCGCTGGCCCTTGTTAGTTCCTTGAAACGGTTGAGCAGGTCAGGCCACGTATAAGAGACAAAATCACCTTGCGACATGATAGCGATTAATTTGCCATCATCATCAACCACGGGCAGGCGGCGAAAACGCTCATTTGACATAAGGGTCAGCCAGTCGATCAACTCGTCATCCGCTTTTGCAGTGCGAACAGGAGAGGTCATAATATCCTCAACCTTGGTCGTTTTGGGGTCGAGTTCTGCAGCAATGAGGCGGCGGAAAATATCACGCTCCGTCATCATGCCAATTACCCGCTTTGCATCATCAACTGCGATGATCGAACCATAATTTTTTTCTGCCATCATTGTGACCGCATCAAACACAATTGCTGTAGGGGCGCAGGTTAAAGGGGCGTTTTTGCGGGTAAGTTCCTTGCGGTCGCTAATTTTCATGATGTCTGTTCCCTTTATTTTTGTGCGTTTTTTGCGCGATATACCAATGATGGTTGGCCAAATTTACATAGCTATATTAGCTCAGATTAGGCGCGGCCATGATAGGAAGAGGGCGCGATAATCTGACATATATTGTGTTTGGCTTTGATATAATGACGTCACAGCACAAATATTGTTCCATGCGAGATATATTCGCGGCGCAAAACTTATGGATTTTATCCGCTTATCCATGCCGCAGCATAAGGCTTATTCGCTGCGCAGCGCCTCAATGGGTGACAAGCGTGATGCACGAATAGCCGGATAGCCGCCAAATATAAGGCCAATAAGCGCAGAAAAAACAATCGCGCTAATCGCCACGCCCAGTCCGATTGGCACCAGAAAACCAGCATATGTAGTCATTGCCGAGCCTATAGCAAAAGCCAGCAACAGGCCTACAAAACCGCCCAAAACGCACAATATAGCGGCCTCCACCAAAAACTGGTTGCGGATATCGCTACGCTTTGCGCCCAGCGCCATACGCAGGCCAATTTCGCGCGTCCGCTCCGTAACGCTAACCAGCATGATATTCATAATCCCAATGCCGCCAACCAGCAGCGAAATAGAGGCGATAGCCACCAACACGATCTGGAATATCGCGGTAATCTCTCCGGTTTGTTCCAGAAACTCCTCCGTGGTGCGCACAGTGAAGGGGTTGGTACCTTTTTCATCTACGCGGTAGCGTTCGCGCAAGAGCTGGGTAATGCCATTTTTGCTTTCAACCAGACTCGCCGCATCCTCAAAACCGACAAACAGCAAATTGAGATCATCCGGGCCTGCCAAACTGTCACCGGTAAAGCGCTGGCGCATAGTCGAGATAGGCATAATCGCAGTATCATCATTATCACTGCCAAAATTTGACCCTTTAGATTCGAGCAGTCCAATAATGATAAAGGGGATGCGGTTTATACGCACTGTCTGCCCCACTGGATCAAAATCACCGAACAGGGTTTCCGCGACCGTGCTGCCAATCACAACCACGCGCGCGGCGGAGCGTTCATCGGCTTCATCAATGAAACGGCCGCTTTGCACCGCGCTATTGGTAACTGGTGCAAAATCGGCGGTCGAGCCAACGGCATTTGTGGATGCATTATTGCCGGTGGCGACGACCTCAATAGTCGTGCGCAATTGCGGCGCGAGATATTGCACGCCTGGTATCTGTTTTTTAATCGCTCTGGCATCGCGCATGGTTAGGCGGCCACGGTCAAATGTCCGCCGCCCGCCGCCAACATCAGGCTCCGGCACAATAATTGCCATATTGGAACCCAGTGCATTGACCGATTGTATAACGGATGATTGTGCGCCCGCGCCAACCGCGACCGCGAGTGTTACGGCAAAAACCCCAATCATCACCCCCAACATGGTAAGGATAGAGCGCATCAAATTTGTGCGCAGTGCAATGAGCGCAATCGGCACATTGACTAACCAACTGCCGAGTATTTTAAATGGATTATAGCGCTTCATGATATTGGGCCGACGCTTTTTGCCACCATACGGTCAATAACAGGGCGGTCCTCTATCACCTTGCCATCGCGAAATTCGATACGCCGTTTGGCATGGTCGGCAACCTCACCTTCATGCGTGACCACTATGATGGTAATTCCCTGATCGTTAAGATCTTGAAAAATTGCCATAATATCGTCTGAAGTCCTGCTGTCTAAAGCGCCTGTTGGTTCATCGGCCAGCAGGATTAGCGGTTCGGTGACCAGCGCCCGGGCAATGGCAACCCGCTGTTGTTGACCGCCAGATAGTTTAGCCGGACTATGGCCAAGCCTGTCACCCAAGCCCATGGCCTGTAACTTTGCTTTGGCGCGCAACTGACGCTCCGCCGAGCCAAGGCCGGCATAGATGAGCGGCACGGCCACATTATCCTGTGCCGATGTGCGGGCCAGAAGGTTAAATTGTTGAAACACAAAGCCAATTTTTTCATTCCGCAGCTTTGCCAGTGCATCGCTGTTACGTTCTGATGTTGGTATTCCGTCGATCAGCACTTCGCCTTTTGTGGGCACATCCAGACAGCCAATCATATTCATAAATGTTGATTTGCCTGAGCCACTGGTGCCCATAATGGCGACATATTCCCCGCGACCAATTGAAAGAGACACACCATTGACCGCATTGATTGTCTCGCTGCCCAAAACATAGGTTTTCAGCAAATTGCGTGTTTCAACCAGAGGCGCAGTCATTGGCATTCGCCTTTTGCGGTCATTGCTCTGCATCCTGTGCAGGGGTGAGATTACGCACACGCAATAAAATAATGTCTTGCGCGCTAAGGCCCTTTTTGACCTCGGTAAAATCCTCTCCCACTAAGCCAATATCAATCTTCTTCTCTATTGGCTTATAGGCGTCTTCACTCTTCAACCAGACAAAGGTGCCGTCGCTTTTCTTGCGTTTCTCCTCATCGTCCTGATTATCATTACCGTCCGCATCATCGCTGGCCGGTTGGTCTTCGGGGCGCGGACGAAAGCGCGTGGAGCTGGTCGGGATGCGCAGCACATCGGTTTTGCGACCTGTTTCAATCTCCACATTGGCGGTCATGCCAGTGAGCAGTTTGCCGTCTTTATTATCAACGTCCAATATCACCAGATAGCTGACGGCATTTTGCGCCTCATTGGCTGATTTGCGGATTTGCTGCACGACGGCTTTAAATGTTTCATCGGGGTAGCTATCGACAGTAAAGCGTACAGGCTGACCCTCTTTCACCTGGCCAATATCGGCTTCATCAACCGATGCCTCCACCTGCATGCGGCTTGTGTCCGATGCGATTTCAAACAGATTGGGGGTCTGGAAATTCGCCGCAACGGTGGTGCCTGGTTCCACCAATTTGTTGATAACTACGCCGCTAGAGGGCGCGATAATGCGGGTGCGGTTCAGGTCAAGCTGCGCCGATGCAAGCTGGGCAGAACTTTGCGCAATTTGTGCGCGCGCAGATTGTGCCTGTGCGCGGGCTGTGCTGAGTGAGGCTTTGGCGGTGACCAGATTATTTTCGGCTTGATCCAGCCCTGCGCCAGAGACAAAGCCTTTTGCCTGTAATTGCTTGCGGCGGGCATATTCACGGGTTTGCACCTCTACATCGGTTTGCGCGCGCCGTATTGCGGCCTGCGCCTGCGCCAATGTTGCGCGGGCCAGCTCAACCTGAGCGCGGGCCTGTGTCACCTGCGCGCGGGGGCGGGTGGCGTCTATTTCGGCCAGCAATTGGCCAGCAGTCACTGGCGAATTAAAATCGACATAGACATTGGTGACCTGCCCAGAAATTTCTGAGCCGACATTGATGGTGTTAAGCGCCCTCAGCTTGCCACTGGCAGAGACGGTTTTGACCACATTGCCGCGGGTTACATCAGCGGTAACATATTCATAATCTGGCTCACTGGGCGTTAGAATCTTATAGGCAATAAATGCAATAAACAGCGCGCCCAAAAGGGATATTATCCAGTGCCTGCGCACCCATGCCATAACCTTGCGCAAAATCCATCCCCTTAGCCGTAAAACGCCTCTATATTTACATAGCCGAACCTTGCCCAAATAGCGAAATATTTTGGTGGGATTTTATCAGCAGTTTGTCTTTATTTTTATAGATATTTTGTGGGTCATTTAATTTATGTACCGATCAGGATTACTCTGACGGCAGGTTGATAAGCCACATACCAACCCCCAACATGGTGCTGGCCGCACTCATTAATCCGGCAATCAGTCTTAAATTACCGGTATCAATAGGCTCTGATTTATGGGCCGCCATGCGCTCTTGTACATTACAGCCATTTTTCTGCGCCTGATAGAAAATAAAGACCCCGATAATGATTAAAGATTGTCGCAATAAGGCGCGGTATCCACCATGGTTCCAATTTGCCGAAAAGTGCGTTGAAGCCTAGCCCCAAACCGACAGAGGCCAAGCCTGTACGCATCCAACCTGCAAAAGTGCGCTCATTCGCCATTAAAGTGCGGTCTTCGGCCCAGTCGGTGCGATCCTTTGCCAGATCACCATTGTCTTTTTCGCTCATTGGATCAGCTATTCTAATGTTCCCTGTCGATGGCCTAGCGCGGCGCTTTCAATCCGCAACCTTATGGTGAGGATGATAGCGTTGAGGATAGAGAATATAATCGCAAGCCAGACATGCCCGAAAATTAGCGGTATTGTAGCAATCTCCGCCGTTACGACGCAATAATTGGGGTGAGAGACAAAGCGAAAAGGCCCGCCTATGACGCGCGGAAAATCTGCTGATGATATGACGCGTGTCGTCCAATAGGGGCCAAGCGTTGCCAGCACCCAAAGCCGAGCCGCTTGCAACAGCAAAAACAATATCGCCAATGGCCAGATAATGGGCGCATAAAAAGGCGTGAAGGCAAATAGGCTGATAAGAAATGCGCCATGTATTGCCACCATATAGGGATAATGCGACGCGCCATATTCCTCTGCGCCGCGCGCCAGCAATGCCTTGGTGTTGCGCTTGGCATAAACCAGTTCGCCCAGACGCTGAATGGTCAAAAAACCTAAGATCAGCCACGCCCATGGCAGGCCATTATAAGACCAGATTAGGGCGAGGGGCATTGCCTCTATCATCGGCGTAGTCATGGATGCACCAGCCCGGCAGCGCCGGTAAAGCCAGGCCCTAAAGCTGTTATTATAATCGGCCTGTCATCATCTGCCTGCATTATCTGCTCCAACACAAAATGCACAGTGGGCGATGACATATTACCATGTCCGCGCAAAACCTGTCTGGTGAGGGGCAGACCATTAGGCAAATGGTCGAAATAGCTTTCCAGAGCATCAATAACTTTTGCGCCGCCCGGATGGCAGGCGGGTTCGCGCAAATCTGACTTTTTAAGCGCATTAGCGGCCAGAAAATCATCCAGCACAGGCGCAAATTCACGAGTCACAAAGCTGGGAATATCGCGCGCCAAAATCAGGCCAAGCCCTGCCTCATCAATGTCCCAGCCCATCATATCGCGCGTATCGGGCCATGTTTTTTGCACTATATCACCAATGCGCGGGCCATCACCCTGTGCAGAGACAATCATCGCGCTGCCGCCATCGGCAAATAATGCTGTCGAAACAATGCCTTTCTTGCTGTTATCGCCCATGCGAAAGGCAAGCGAGCATAGCTCTACACAAAGCAGTAAGATATTGGCATCGGGCCGCGCTATCGCCATATCGCGCGCCACCTGCATGCCCAAAACGCCCCCTGCGCAGCCATATCCGAATAGGGGGATAATCTGCGTAGACGCTGCAAAACCTGCTTTTTGTAACATTTGCGTTGGTAAAGAGGGCGTTGCAACGCCAGTAGAGGATACGCAAATAATGATATCAATATCATTTGCTGATAGGGAAGTTTTGGCAAGTGCATCAGCGGTTAAATCGCAGATCAGCTTATCGGCATGCTCCAGATAAGCCGCATTGCGCTGCGGCCATTCAGCGGGGGCCATATAATCATCCGCAGGCTGCGCCAGATAGCGTGTATCAATGCCGCTATTATTATAGATAGATTGCAAATGGCGCGGCATCTCGCCGCCCATGCTTTGGCCTATTCTGCTAACCACTTCATTTTGGCTGATAGAATGATCCGGTGTGGCTGTCACAAGCGAAATTATATGGGCCTGCGGAGCATCAGCCATTGAGGATTTGGTCATTTGCAATAAATGGGCGAAAGCTAAGGAAAAGCAAGCCTGATTTCACCTGAGCAATGATCTCAGCTTTAGGCATCTAAGCTGTACAATCAGCAAGATGCTGCAATATATGTTGTTTCAACATCTCGAACGACACAGGATCTGCAAAGCTGTGCGATGCACTTTTGCATTTCTGTATCGTGATATGTGGGTTATTGCGTGCGCTTTCGAAAATATCATTCTTCCATGCCGCAATAAAGTCCATCGCGGTGCGGTCTTGCTCGGCCAATATAATGGCTGTGGGCGCTTTAATGGCAGCGCATTCAGCGGCCATATGGCCAGCAAGCTGTGTTGGCGGATCGTCATTCGCTCTTGCACGGTTTAGCCCGCTGGCCAGTTTTTTAAGGTCAACCTTGCCAGTGAATAGCCGCAACATAGCGCCTGGGTCTTTTATCTTTTGCCAATAACGCTGGCGGATGGCGGAGGCGGATGGCAATTCGGTTTTTGCTTCCGCCTGATTATCTGGTGCTGCCGCATCCATGGTCCATGGGTTAGCCAATATTAAACCATCAAAGCCGATATGAGATTGAAAAAGCATCAGCGCAGAGGCAGCGTCACAAT
>CAZAHS010000131.1:0-5520 GCA_964484855.1 uncultured Sphingomonadaceae bacterium
TTACACAAAATTGTGAAACTGTGTTTTTGTGTTTTTGTGAAACTGTGTTTTTGTGTTTTTGTGAAACTGTGTTTTTGTGATAACGCAAATTACCATAAATACACAAATCACCCCTGTTTTGGCGGCTCCACAATGCGGATATTCAGCTCGCGCAATTGCTTCATATCAACATTGCCCGGCGCACCCATCATCAGGTCTTCCGCCTTTTGGTTCATCGGGAACAGCACCACTTCGCGGATATTTGGCTCATCCGCCAAGAGCATGACCATGCGGTCAACACCCGGCGCAGACCCGCCATGGGGCGGCGCGCCAAATTTGAAAGCGTTAATCATGCCGGAAAATTCACGGTCGACATCTTCCTGACTATATCCTGCAATTTCAAAGGCTTTATACATTATCTCGGGGCGGTGGTTACGAATGGCGCCCGATGATAATTCTACGCCATTGCAGACAATATCATATTGCCACGCCAAAATATCCAACGGGTCGGAATTTTCCAGCGCGTCCAACTCACCTTGCGGCATAGAGAAAGGGTTATGGCTGAAATCAATTTTTTTGGTGTCTTCATCCAGCTCGAACATCGGGAAATCGACAATCCAGCAAAATTTGAAGCAGCCTTGCTCAATCAAATCTAGCTGCTCACCAATGCGTGTACGCGCCGCCCCTGCCAGCTTGGCCGCTTCGCTTTCCTTGCCAGCGGCGAAAAATACGCCGTCATTGCCGCCAAGGCCCAGCTCTTCCAGCAGCTTTGCCGTGCCTTCTTCGCCATGATTTTTGGCAATCGGTCCGCCCGCGACACCGTCTCTAATGTTGATATAGCCCAGCCCCGCATAGCCTTCACCGCGCGCCCAATTGTTCATATCATCAAAGAATTTGCGGCTGTTCGCGCCAGCCCCAGGGGCGGGAATAGCGCGCACTGTGCCGCCGCCCGATGTAATTTTATCAAACAACCCAAAGCCGGAGCCTTTGAAATGCTCAGTCACATCAACAATCTCAATCGGGTTGCGCAGATCGGGCTTATCACTGCCATATTTCAGCATTGCCTCTTTATAGGGAATGCGCGGAAATTCGCCTGATGGCGTAACTGTCTTGCCATTGGCAAATTCTGCAAACACGCCCGCCAGCACAGGCTCTAGCGCGTTAAATACATCCTCTTGCGTGACAAAGCTCATTTCCAGATCAAGTTGGTAAAATTCGCCCGGGCTACGGTCGGCGCGCGCATCTTCATCGCGGAAACAGGGTGCAATTTGGAAATAACGGTCAAAACCGGCGACCATCAAAAGCTGCTTAAACATTTGCGGCGCTTGCGGCAGCGCATAGAATTTGCCGGGGTGAACGCGGCTGGGCACCAGATAATCGCGCGCGCCCTCTGGTGAGGAAGCGGTTAAAATCGGTGTTTGAAATTCGGTAAAGCCCTGATCGACCATGCGTTTGCGCAAAGAGGTAATGACCGCCGAACGCAGCATGATATTGGCGTGAATACGCTCGCGCCGAAGATCAAGGAAACGGTAGCGCAGGCGAATATCTTCAGGATATTCCTGCTCCCCTGCCACAGGCAGAGGCAGCTCTTCGGCTGCTGATTGCACAGTCACTTCGCGCGCCACCACTTCAATCTCACCCGTTGGCAGATTTGCATTCACAGTTTCTGCCGAACGCGCCAGCACTTCGCCGGTCACCGTCACCACGCTTTCGCTGCGCAAACTGTCCAATTGGGCAAAACAGGGATTATCTGTATCGGCAACAATTTGCGTTATGCCATAATGGTCCCGCAAATCGACGAACAAAACACCGCCATGATCGCGGGTTCTGTGTATCCAGCCAGACAGACGAACAGTCTCTCCAACATGGGTTTGGCGCAGTGCAGAACAATTGTGCGTACGATAGCTGTGCATAAAATCGATCCTGAATCATCGTCTTTGGGTCATAAGGTGCAGTGAAGCAGCCTGAGCCGCGCCATTTGCGTAAATTTGATTAGCGCCTAACACCGTGCGCACTATCATTTGTCAAGTCACCTGCGCCTCATTAAGGGTGATTGTTATGGAAATACACCCCTTGATCCGTGATACGGATACACTTGCCGCATTATGTGCGCGTTTTGATGATGCTGATTTTGTCACCATCGACACCGAATTTATGCGCGAAAACACCTATTGGCCGATATTGTGCCTCGTGCAGATTTCTGATGGCAAGGTGGCGGCAGCCATTGATCCGCTGGCCGATGGCATTGACCTGCAACCCCTGCTCGACCTGATGACCGAAAATCATGATGTGCTAAAGATATTTCATGCCGGTGGTCAGGATCTGGAAATCATCTATAATCTTACGGGAAAGACCCCTTTTCCGCTGTTTGACACGCAAATTGCCGCCATGGCTTTGGGGCAAGCAGAGCAAATCGGCTATGCCAATCTGGTCGATCAATGGCTGGGTATTCGCATTGATAAGGGCGCACGTTTTACCGATTGGTCGCGCCGCCCGCTGGACAAAAGACAGATTGATTATGCCATTGGCGATGTCACCCATTTGTCCGAAATCTTCCCCATGATGCTGGACAAATTGCGCGATACAGGGCGCGGCATGTGGCTTAATCATGAGATGGAAAAACTGGACAATATTGCGCAATATTCTAATGATCCGAATCAGATGTGGCGCAAAATTCGTGCTCAGGGGCGCAATGCCCATGTATTGGGCCGATTAAAAGCGCTGGCAGCATGGCGCGAAAAAGAGGCGCAGAATAAAGATCTACCGCGCGGGCGCATCGCCAAAGATGAAACGCTAAGCGATATTGCCGCACACCCCCCTAAGAAACAGGCTGATCTGGCGAAGATTCGCGGATTGTCTGCCAATTGGAAGAGCAATGACATCGGCGCGCGGTTAATGGATGTACTGGCCAATGCAACCCAATTGCCAAGCGAAGAAATGCCGCCGCGTAACAAACGTGGGCCGGGCTTGGGCAAAGAGGGCGCGCTGGTCACCGATTTGCTCAAACTCATGCTTAAAGTACGCTCACGCGAAATTGATGTGGCATCGCGCCTGATTGCCAAGGCGGATGATCTGGAAAAGCTGGCGGCGGGCGAACGCGACAATTTGGAATTGCTGCAAGGGTGGCGCTTTGAAGAATTTGGCCGCGATGCGCTTGATCTGGTGGAAGGACGCGTCGCCTTCACTGTGCGCGGCGGGCAATTGCAGATCACCCATTCACGCGATGAACCTGCTAATGCCAATATGGATGATGGCGCGAATAATGAAGCGGATGATGAAGCGGGCACGCCCGATATTGCTGTGTCCGCAGATGATGAAAATGGAGCAGAACCCGCCGCATGAGCAGTTTTTTGCCGACCCTGAAGCAATTACAATATCTGGTTGCGCTAAAAGAACATGGCCATTTTGGTAAGGCTGCCGAAAGCTGTTTCGTCACCCAATCCACTCTCTCCGCAGGTTTGCGAGAGCTGGAGACTTTGCTGGATTGCCATTTGGTGGAGCGCACCCGCCGCGTTGTACGCTTTACCCCGCTGGGCGATGCCATTGTGGCGCGCGCGCATAATTTGCTGCGTGAAGCGGAGGAACTGGCAGCATTGGCCAAAGCATCTGGCCAGCCATTGGTCGGCGAAATGCGGATGAGCGTTATTCCAACTATCGCCCCGTTTTTGCTGCCCCATCTCTTGCCGCAATTACGGCGCGAAAAACCCGATTTAAAGCTATATTTGCGCGAAGAGATTAGCAGCGCAGCCTGCGAATCCCTGCATCATGGTCAGGCCGATTGTATTTTATTGGCCATGCCCTTTGCCTGCGGAGAGGTGGAGCATGAAATCTTATTCAGTGACAGCTTCCACGTTGCTTTTCCCGCTGACAACCCGATTGACCCGCCTGCACAAATTGATCCGGCATGGCTGGACGAGACGCAATTGCTGCTGCTGGAAGATGGCCATTGTTTGAAAGACCATGTGCTTTCTGCCTGCAACCGCCCGGAACTGAGCGCCAGCGCAACTATGATTGGTACATCATTGCACACATTGGTGCAGATGGTGGATAATGGGCTGGGCGTAACATTATTGCCCGATATCGCGGTTAAGAGCGGTATTTTGCGCGGCACGGATATTATCACCCGCCCGCTTAGCTCCGATCAAGGCTCACGCGATATATCGCTGGCATGGCGCAAAAACAGCCCGCGCGGGGCAGAGTTTAAAATGCTGGCCGATATTTTGCGGCGCGGCTGGCAAAATGCAGTGAAGAAATAATCACGGCTTAAATTGTCGGTAAAACGGACTTAATCCACCAGCTTAATCCGCCCGCTCAATCCATATGTTTTAGGCCAACGCGCAGATAATCCCAGCCGGTAATCAATGTTAATATCGCCGCTAACCAAAGGCATATAAGGCCAACCAATAAGGGCAGATTATATATTGTGTCTAACAGCGTCACTGTCCAATTGGGCAGGCCGCCGGCCAATATAAGCGAACCAAGCGCAATCATCTGAAAAGCGGTTTTCCATTTTGCCAACTGCGTTACTGGAACAGACACTTGCAGCCCGGCCAAAAATTCGCGCAGGCCAGAAACCGTCAATTCACGCAGCAAGATAACAATTGCCGCCAACAGATGCAGATCAGTGATTATCCCTTTGGCGCACAAAATTAAGATGACCGCCGCGACCATGATTTTGTCGGCAATCGGGTCCAAAAAGACACCAAGTTTGGAAACCGTTCCTTGCGAGCGCGCCAAATAGCCATCAAAATAATCGGTGATGCCCATAAGACAATATAATGCATAGCCAAGCAGATAGCCCAATTGCCATTGCGGCCACCATAGCAGCGCGATTAAAAACGGCACAGTCACAATTCGTGACAGGGTCAATATGTTCGGTAAGTTCAACATTTTGTCTATCTGCATTATCGACCAGTCACCCAGCCAGCCTCTCTTCCCATAATCGGCTGTGTCAAAATTGCAATCACCGCTTGGCCATGCCTGCGCTTTTGTCTATCATGAGCCGATCATTAACGATAAGGCGCACATTGCTGCATGTCATCTGCCCTACCGCTGCTTAATAAACGCCGTTTTTGGCCGCTTTTCATCACCCAATTGCTGGGCGCGTTTAACGATAATCTGTTCAAATTCTCGATGGTTATATTGGTTACCTATGGCATTTTGAACGATCCGGCGCAGGAATTTCAGTTTAACGCATTGGCCTCTGGCATATTCATTCTGCCATTTTTTGTCTGCTCTGCGCTGGCGGGGCAATTGGCTGATAATTATGATAAGGCGATGATAATCCGCCATGTTAAAACCGCCGAAATAGGGCTGGCGATTATCGGCGCGGCGGGGCTGTATTTCGGGTCAGTGCCGATCATGCTGCTCGCGCTGTTTCTGCTCGGCCTGCAATCGACATTTTTCGGCCCTATTAAATATGCCATTTTGCCGCAGCATTTGAAAGAAAATGAGGTTTTGGCTGGCACTGGCTTGGTCGAAGCGGGCACTTATATTGCCATATTGGCGGGCACGATTTTGGGCGGCGTCATCATTAATCGG
>CAZAHS010000131.1:5545-6932 GCA_964484855.1 uncultured Sphingomonadaceae bacterium
CTGGCGGCCATAATGGTGCTGATCGTCGCAGTGATAGGCTGGGTGACCAGCCGCTTTGTGCCCGACGCCCCGGCGCAAAAGGCGCATGAAAAAATCAATTTCAATATCTTCACCTCATCATGGAATCTGGTCCGCGACACCATGCATATTAGGCGGCTATTTCTGGCGATTATTGCCATCAGCTTTTTCTGGACCATTGGCGCGGTGCTTATCATCCAATTCCCGCCGCTGGTGAAAAACTTTTTGACCGCAGCGCCCAGCGTGGCGAGTCTTTTTCTGGGGGTTTTCTCTATCGGCATTGCTATCGGCTCGGTGATTATAAACCGCTTGCTAAAAAGCAAAGTGTCCGCGCGCTATGCCCCTATTAGCGTCATCATGATGGGCGGTTTTGTCATCGCGCTCTATCTGGTATCGCGCCAATGGGATGGCCTGCCCGCGCCGCAGCTCTATGATTTTGACAGCTTTATCAGCTATAAAGGCGCATGGTTGTTGCTGGGCACATTGGCCGGCGTGGCGATAACCGGCGGCATGTTTGTGGTGCCGCTCTATGCGTTTTTAACCACCACCGTTGATATTAGCCGCACCGCACGCACCATCGCGGCCAATAATGTCGTCAATTCCGGCTGTATGGTCATTGGTTCATTACTGGCGCTGGCGCTTAGCATAATGGGTTTTTCCGCGCTCGATCAATTGCTGCTGGTCGCGGCTATGTGTTTGATCGCGGCCTATCTGGGCTGGCTGCTGCATAAGGCCTGTGAAGATGCCGAATTGGCAGAACAGCATCTCAATATCTGATAGTTTAAAGCACCCATTAAGCTTTGATATGCGGTCACCAGATAAACAGGCTGATCCCCATAAAGAATGTTACAAAGCTAAGCGCAAACATTCTGATATCATCTTGGACAGTGGTTTTATATTCTGCCCCTGGCTCTACCGTTACGGTCAAAGCCGAAATCGGTAATCCCTCACGAAAGGGATGCGGCTTTGCTATTGCCGTTGCCTGATGAAAATAGGATGACTGATTGTCATATTCATTATCACCGCGGCGGCCATATCCCATATTAGCGCCAAATTGCGGCAGATCACTGCGCGATAGGCGCAGATGATATTGTTCGGCCAAAGTAATCGGGCGCGATCCAATAGGCCGAGGCGCTAAAGGGTGAGATTTTGTCTTGTTCATGCCCCCTTGTTAAGGGAATATTTACCATTTAGGCTAGACGCAAAAAAGGTTAATGGCGCGGTATAAATACGCTGTCTTGAAATGGCACATATACCATGCTGATTACGAAGCAGGCATGTTGGAATATCGCCGCAAAGCCAAAGGACAAAACCCTAGGGTCAGGACCTATTAAATTCGCGGAGTGTGGTTTGAAGTGATTTGGCTTTA
>CAZAHS010000132.1:0-6891 GCA_964484855.1 uncultured Sphingomonadaceae bacterium
CTCCAGATTGCGCCGCGTTGGGAAAATGATTTTTAGCGCGCCTTTATCTGCCTGTTCCAGCACTTGACTGGCGCTTGCCCAGAATAATTTGCGGTTTTCGGTCGCATCAACAATGGCCGCCTCTTTGGGCAAGGTCGCGCGCGCCAGATAAAAGCGGGTATCGAATATCCGCGCTTCATTAAATGGTGGCCGCCAGCGCGCAAAATAGGTCAGTACTTCAGGCTGAATCTGCAATCCAAAACGCTGCGCATTGGCGGCAAAATCGCTTGCAATACCCGCCTCTGCGCGGATGGCGGCAATGGCTTCGGGGCTGGCCGGCTCTGCCATGGCCACGGGATAGCCCGCTTCCTCAACAGTCTCTCTAATGGCGGCAATGCGCCCCGCCATATCCTCTAACGCTTCATCATAATCTGCTATGATTTGTGTCTCGCTATCGCTGCGCCCAAGGAAAGTTCTGGCCAGCTTATAATCACCCGGGTCAACACGCCCGCCAGGAAACACCGCCGCACCGGCGGCAAATGCCATTTTTCCTGATCGCTCCACCATAAGAAATTCCGGCGGTCCATTTTCATTATCATGCACCACTATGATGGTCGCAGCAGGCGTAGGCGCAAGAAGAGGTTTACCGGAAATAGGATCGATGGACTGAGAGGTTTTTGGCATAGCCATGCTATGTGGCAAATACGGAAAACTGGCAAGCATTAGGGTCAGGGTCAGGGCCTAGGGCCAACAGCGAAATATTTTTATAAAAAATCGAAAATAACCCTAAAAAGACCATCGCCATCGCCGTTCTATTATTTGTCCGGCCAACTCTTGATGTGCTATACTCCCTTTAAAAGCACAACATAGGTTGGGCGTGACCAAGACAATGCGATGATATGATTGATCTGGTCTCATCATATCATATAGCAATTAACCGGCAGGCTGCATATAACACAGTCTGCCGGTTTTATTGTCTGTACAGTGTTTTAAAAGCAAAATGCGTTTTGCACCCTAAAAAGGGTCCAGAGTTTTTAAACCGTCCCCTTTTAACATGAGAATAGTAAAAGTTAGTGCGTCATTTTGGCGCGCAGTTTTTGCAGAGCAGCTTTTTTGATTTGGCAAACACGGGCTGCACCGATTTCTAGCAACAGACCTATCTCTTCCAAATTCATCTCCTCAACAAAATAAAGCTGCAATATTAGCGCCTCACGCTCTGCCAGCTCATCAATCTTATTAATCAGTTCGAGCATGAGCTGAGATTTTTCGACCAATGTGTCTGCGCTATCAGCCTGATCAGCAAACCATATTGCATGGTCAGAATAGACCTCATCCAAAGAGTCAAACCGATCAGCAGATGTTGCCGAAACCATATCATGATAATCCGATAGCGATATCCCCATAGCATCGGCGATTTGTGTATCACTGGCAGCGCCGCCAATTTCACCCTCTAATTTCTTACGAATGGCATTCATTTTGCGCCGATTGACCATATTGCCGCGCGACATGTGTGCTTCACGGCGCAGGCAGTCAATCATCGCCCCGCGAACACGCGTGCTGGCATAATGTTTAAAATCTATTCCCCTGTTTTCAAACCCTCTTAATGCCTCTATCAAAGCACCAAAACCGATTTGCATTAGATCATCAATCTCTATGGCCTGAGACATACGGCCATGAACGTGCCAGGCAATTTTACGTACCATTGGCATATGATCTGCCAACAGCTTTTCGCGATCCAGCTCGGCCCGGTTTAACGTTCCGGCTACATTATTTGCGAAATATTCGTGCTTCACACTCACTCTCCCATCGTCAGGAAAAGCAACCAGCAAATGCCATGCCAAAATCATTAAGCACGTGTTTTTATAGTAAAATATATTCTGACGATATATTGCGCCAGATTTTTGACAATATTTTTTCGCATGATGCGACAATATTTTGACTGAAAAACTGTTAATTTAGCTATATTATTTGTCGTGTGTCATCGAGCATGAAAAGTGCTATTTTTGCCGGACTAATGACATATTCCGCCGCCTTTAACCTTCTTTTAATCCTCATGATTTTAATATGGTTAATATAGGGTCCGGTAGAGATAGATTCGGTTATTTTTTGATGTATTCCAGCATATTGAAGTCTTTTCGGTAGCATTGCATTAGAACGGTTATAGCCCGGCATAAACATCTGCTGAAAGCCAGTTTTTTCATGCTTTTTTGGCCTATTAATCTGCGCCTTTTGACGTACCGCGTCGGCGCGTGTTTTGGAATTTTTGTCCATATAATACAGCACCGCCTTTCAGGGTTTCACCATATAAAGTATATCATAATTATCGTGCTATTTGTGCATACGGCTTATGGCGGCAAAGATTAAGTCGCAGCATAAAGTTGCCACAAAGCTCCATTGTGTATCTTACAAAATTTTTCTCCATTTCCGAGTTGATTGCGGGCTAGTAACGATATATATGTTATGTAATGCTATTTATTCGGTCCATTATGGGTTGATACTTAAATTACTCATATTTGCCGCTTTACATTTTTTCCCCGCTCACCATATCTCACTCTAACGCACTAAAGTAGACCATGCCTAGGAACGCCCCTTTCAAAAGAGGACGAAGCCATGACTGACCGCAATGCAGATGGTGGTGAGAATATTGCTCCGCAAATAAACTCAGTCACCGCCTCATTGGTGGGTGACAGTATGGAAATGCATATTGTCCGCAACATGATTGCGCGGGTTGGTGCTTCTCATGCCTCAGTGTTGATATGTGGCCCCTCTGGTTCTGGTAAAGAGCTTGTGGCGCGCGCCCTGCATGATGTCAGTTTGCGCAGTAAAGAACCTTTTATCGCTCTTAATTGCGGGGCTCTGCCTGCTGATCTTATTGAATCAGAGCTTTTTGGTCATGAAAAAGGATCATTTACCGGTGCATTGGCCCAGCGCATTGGCCGCTTTGAGCAGGCCGATAAAGGTACGCTATTTCTAGATGAAATTGGCGATATGCGTTATGATACGCAGGTTAAGTTGCTGCGTATCCTAGAAGATCAGCGCGTAACCAGATTGGGCAGCAATACCGAGCGATCGGTTAATGTCAGGATTATTTCTGCGACCCATCAGGATATTAATGTTGCGATAGAAGATAACAGATTTCGCGCTGATTTATTTTTCCGTTTGGGCGTGGTCATATTGCGCATACCATCATTGGCGGAGCGGCCCGATGACATTCCCTTATTGATACACCATTTTCAGCGCAATCTGCCGCCCGAACAGCAAGTAGCGTTTGAGGATGATGCCATTACCTGTCTTCAAGGGCATAATTGGCCGGGCAATGTTCGCGAATTACGCAATTTCGTCGAGCGCTCAACCATATTATTTGGCGGCCAAACGATTACCAGACAACATATTTCTATGCTACTTGGCCATTTACCAGTAATGACACCGGTGTCAGTAACGAACCTGAATTTGCAAGAAAATCAAGAGGTTCCGGCATTTTCCCAGCTTCACCCTGCGCAAGAAAACAAGAAGAATTGCGAGCCTGTGAATTTGAAAAATATGGTAGAGCAATTTGAGCAGGAAAAGATCAGCAACGCCCTTATAATGTCAAATGGGGTTATTACAGAGGCAGCGCGTCTTTTGGGCCTGAAACGTACGACACTGACCGAAAAAATGCGCAAATATGGCTTAGAGGCGGCTTAGCCGCGCCAAATAGACCAGCGCTCTGACGAAGACGCGGCTTAAACCTATAAATTTGCGATACAAAATTTTGCAAACTGCATAAAATGTCGATAAAATTTACAAATATGCAAAACCGGCCAAAGCGTCATCAATCTAAATTATTGAAAAACAATAACAAATTAAAACTGGCACGCACTATGCTAGTAATATAATAACTGCATGGTCTGGTCGCAGTCATTAAATGGGGTTGCTGGTATTATTGGTCTCTTACCAGCCCCCTAATACCCTTTTGGGGTTTGGGCGATGTTCCGTTAAGCCTAAACATCCTTTGAAAAAGCCGCACACTTCCCGACAGAAGGTGCGGCTTTTTCTTTGTCCAGATTTTGGGCTAGAACTTATCAGGCTTGCAAAGGCCTAAAATTAATCCTGAGATGCTTTTGCAACCTGCTTTTCTTCCATAAGCGTTGCCAATTCACCTGCCTCAAACATTTCCATCATAATGTCTGAACCGCCAACAAATTCGCCTTTAACATAAAGCTGCGGAATGGTCGGCCAATCAGAGAAGGTTTTAATGCCTTGGCGCACTTCCATATCCTGCAATACATCCACACTGTCATAATCAACGCCAAGATGATCGAGAATAGCGATCGCACGGCTAGAAAAACCGCATTGCGGGAAAAGCGGTGTGCCTTTCATAAACAGCAGCACATCATTGCCGTCCACCATAGTGCTAATCTTCTGGTTGATATCGTCTGACATCTTTATATTCCTTTATATAATATTCTTGGCGAAAAGCTTGGCTTTTGGCCTTTACTAAGAAGTGGGAAGAGCTGTGGTCAGTTGCAAGGCGTGAAGCACCCCGCCCATACGGCCACCCAAAGCGGCATAAACCGCTTTATGCTGGTTCACGCGGCTCGTCCCGCGAAAGCTTTCTGCGACAACATGCGCTGCATAATGATCGCCATCACCCGCCAAATCGGTAATCGTAACCTCGGCATCGGGAATGGCCGCGACAATCATGCTCTCAATATCTTCTGCGCTCATCGGCATAGCGTTATCTCTCTTCGCATTAATAACAGCGCGTTATAATGGTGTTGGATCAGAACCCTAGGGCAGGTTCTAGCTGTTTTCTTCGGTAAATTGGCGGCGCGCCTCAACCATATGTGTCTCTAAAGCAGCGCGCACAGCGGCATCATCAATATCGACACCCGCAGAAGTTAAATCACCCAGCAATTTGCGAATAACATCCTCATCGCCCGCTTCTTCAAAATCTGCCTGCACCACTGATTTGGCATAAGCATCAGTTTCTTCGGCAGTCAAATTCATCTTCGCCGCTGCCCATTGGCCAACCAATTTGTTGCGCCGTGCGGTGATGCGAAATTCAACCTCCTCATCACGGGCCATTTTGTTTTCAAATGCTTTTTCACGATCGTTAAAGCCGCTCATTCTATCGTCCTTTTGCCGTCTGAAGGCAGATGCGCCCCAGAATATGTCTCATTGCTTTACATCATAGGTCGCACACCAGAGCCGCGCAAGCATTGCCATTATGACCTAATCAGATTTTTACCACCAATTTGCCCATGGCCTGCCTGTCCGCCAATTTGGCAATGGCTTTATGGGCATCTTCAAAAGCAAATGTTTCAGAGATTTTTGGGCTGATCTTGCCAGCTTCCCACAAATCGAACAGCTCCTGAATATTCGCCGCATTGCGCTGCGGCTCGCGCGCAGTGAACGCCCCCCAGAAAACGCCGCACACATCACAGCTTTTTAGCAAGGTCAGATTAAGCGGCAATTTGGCGATGCCAGCGGGAAAGCCAACGACCAAAAAGCGCCCTTCCCATGCGATAGAGCGAACGGCTGGCTCACTATAATCGCCGCCTACGGCATCATAGATAATGTCTGCACCCGCCGGACCAACCGCGTCCTTAAATTGCTGGCTCAGCGCTTTGGATTGGGCTTTGTCAAAAGGTTGCCGGTCATAAATAACGGTTTCATCGGCGCCGCTGGCCTTTGCCATTTCGGCTTTTTCTTCGCTGGAAACAGCAGCGACCACGCGCGCGCCATAGGCTTTGCCCAGCTCGACCGCGGCCAGACCAACGCCGCCCGCCGCGCCCAGCACCAGCAGCGTCTCCCCTGCCTTAATGTGTCCGCGATCTTTTAGCGCATGAATGGACGTGCCATAGGTCATGAGAAGCGACGCGCCTTGCTCAAAAGAAAATTGCTCCGGCAAACGGTAAACCGCTGCGGCAGGCACTTTCACTTGCTCAACCAACCCGCCAAAGCCAATTCCGGCGATAACGCGGTCGCCTATGGCATAATCGCTCACGCCCTCGCCCACGGCCTCAACAATGCCGGCCACTTCACTGCCCGGCGCAAAAGGACGCTGTGGCCGCATTTGATAAAGATCCTGTATAATCAACGCGTCAGGAAAATTTATCGCACATGCCTTTACGCCAATCAGCAATTCACCCTTGCCAACCTGTGGTGCAGCAACCTCATCTATCGTCAAAGTCTCGGGGCCGCCGGCTTGGTGGGATTGCAATGCGCGCATATTCTCTCTCCTGATTATTTGTTCATTGCAGGCGGCCATATCGCAATCAGTCACATGGTCAAGCCGGAGAGAGATTTATAAATTAGCTCATGACCTCAACTGATTATAGCCTAGGATTTAGTCACTCTCAAACTGCTCACCCGGCGGCGGCGTTGGCTTGCTATCGCCATTGCCCGATAATGTCGCGCTGTCACTGTTCTTCATGGCATAGCGCCCGGCATAGAGCAGTGCCGCCAAAACAGCAGCAGAACCAACCGCCGCACCGACTTTTGCACCGGTTGACCAATTTGCAGGGTCTTTGAAACCTCCTGCGCCCGTACCATCTTTCTTGGTCAGCGTTTCTTTTGCCTGACTATCTTTGGAACTGTCATCTGTCATTTTGGGGCATCCTTATTATACTCATCTTCCAATATATTGGCTGACACATTGGCCGCGTCAATATGCGCAGATCGGCTTATAAGCGCAAAATACACAGACAATTGCACATTTTCCACTTTTCTAAGCGGTCATGAACGCCTATTTATAAGTCATGCAAATTGTCATCAATATTCTTATCGTTCTGGCTTCTGTCGCCGCCATGGAATTTATCGCTTGGTATAGCCATAAATATATCATGCATGGCTGGGGTTGGGGCTGGCACCGTGACCATCATGAACCCCATGATAATGCGCTGGAAAAAAATGACCTATTTGGCGTTG
>CAZAHS010000133.1:0-1869 GCA_964484855.1 uncultured Sphingomonadaceae bacterium
TCAGATCGGCCAGCTCGTCAACAATCACCACAATTTGCGGCAATGGCTCAAAATCAAGCTGTTCTTCTTCAAAAACCGGCTGGCCGCTATCAGGGTCAAAACCGGTTTGCACACGGCGGCCCAATGGCTGGCCCTTGGCTTTGGCGATTTTCACCTTTTCGTTAAAATTGGCAAGATTACGCACCGAGATGGAAGACATCATGCGATAGCGCTCCTCCATCTGCTCGACCGCCCATTTCAGCGCGCGCACGGCCTTGGCAGGCTCCGTCACCACGGGGGAAAGCAGATGCGGAATATCATCATAGCTGGAGAGTTCCAGCATTTTGGGGTCGATCATAATCATGCGGCACTGGTCCGGCGTCAGGCGGTAAAGCAGCGACAAAATCATGCAGTTCAGGCCGACCGATTTGCCCGAACCCGTGGTGCCGGCGACCAGCAAATGCGGCATGGGGGAAAGGTCAGCAATAACAGGGTCGCCGCTAATATTCTTACCCAAAATGATCGGCAATTGGCCGCGATTTTCCGCAAAATGATGGCTGGCCACCATTTCATGCAACACCACCATATCGCGCTGCTGGTTCGGCAATTCTATGCCGATCACATTGCGCCCGGGAATGACCGCGATACGCGCCGACAATGATGACATATTGCGCGCAATATCATCGGCAAGCTGGATAACGCGGCTGGCCTTAATGCCGGGCGCAGGCTCCAGCTCATACATGGTGACAACAGGGCCAGGGCGGACAGCGGTGATATGGCCCTTAACATGAAAATCATCGAGCACATTTTCCAGCAAGCGCGCATTGCGCTCCAGCGCCAGCTTGTCGAGCTTGGGGCCGGTTGGTGCTTCGGTTTTGTCGAGCAGATCGAGCGAAGGCAGATCATAATCGCCAAAGAAATCGCCTTGGCGGCTGGTCGGGCCAATTTGCGTAGTGCGCTGCGGCAAGGCCGGTTCGGTAATGGTCGGCGGGGCGCGGCGTTCGGTTGTGGCGGGGTCGTGTTTGGGCTTCACCTGCTTATCGGTAACATCGCCAATATCGGTTTCAATAACCGTCTCATCATCCTTTTTGCGCCATGGCAGGCTAAAGCCGGTAAGGGCCGTAGGCATGGCCATTTTCGGGCTGAAGCTGGGCCCAAAGCGGGGTAGAGTGAAGAGCGAACGCTCTATCCGCATGGCGCGCCACGTCATCCATAAACCGCCAATCAGGGCGATAGCCATTAGGCCAATCATAATCCAGATATGCGCCGCTTCAGGGGTTTGCCCTTGCAACGCGCTCACGCCGCGATCAGCCAGCAAACCGGTTAAACCGCCCCATTGCGCAGGCAGGCCGGCCGCGCGCCCTTCAAACACTGTGCCGATAAAAGATGCCAGCAATAATAACCCGCCCGTCATCAACAATGCATCACGCAGGCCGATTTTCTGTTCGCCGCCTGCCCATAAGCGGCGCGCCGTGACATAGATAAAGGGCAGGATGAGCACAGCAATGGGGCCGATAAGATAGAGTGATCGGTCCGCAATCCATGCGCCGGGCCGCCCCATCCAATTGCTGACCAACCCGCCAGCCGCCGTGCTGGGGGAGGGATCAGAAAGATTATGGCTCATCAATGAAAGTGCAAAAAACACAATGAAAACAAGTAATAAACCAGCAATAATCAGCTCAAGACTGCGGCCAAGGCTTTCGCGCATAATGGCGCGCCAATCACCCTTATTGCCAGTGCGCGATGTACCGCCTGCACTCGTGCCCGATTTTGATATTGCCCTGCTCGCCATAAGGCACTCCGCTCAAAAAATTGTGCAGGCGCCCATATATGCAGCATGCCCGCTGTATTGCGCCTATAATGCACAGGCTGCGGACTCCGCGTCAAGAC
>CAZAHS010000133.1:1879-6847 GCA_964484855.1 uncultured Sphingomonadaceae bacterium
CTTCAAACCACACTCCGCGAATTTAATAGGGCCTGACCCTGGGTAACGGCTTGAATCATCGCGGCGAAAGCACCAATTCTTTGCATAGCGCAGGGCTTCACGATAAAGGTGCATTATGGCAGCAAAAAACACCGCGAAAACAGAATCTGAGGCAGCAGAAAAAACGCCTAATGTCAGTGATGTAATCATCTCTGGTGCCGGGCTAATTGGCCTGACCATGGCGCTGGCTTTGGCGCGTGCAGGAATAAGCGTTCAGCTTATCGACCGGCGCAGCGCCGACGCCGTGGCACATCGCGGCGGCGATGATAATGATATCCGCGCCACAGCCATCATCCGGTCAAGCTGGGAAATGTTCTGCGCATTGGGGTTAGAAAATGCGCTGGCCCCTGCATCACAGCCGATTAACGCCATTGAAGTGCGCGACGGCACAGATGGCGCGCCGCTAAATTTCGGCAGTGAGTTTAATAACTCCGGTGATGAATCCGCCTATATTGAACAGGGCGCAATGGGGCAGATGGTGCCCAATGCCGTGCTGGCCTCTGCATTATTTGATGCGGTGTCTGCCGATGATCTGGTGACCTGTCATTTTGACGCCGCTATCGCGCATCAGCGTGAAGACGCGCAAAATTGTACGGTGGAGCTGGATAATGGTCAGATATTGCGCGCGCCCTTGCTGGTGATTGCGGAGGGCCGCCAATCATCAAGCCGCGATGAAAAGGGCTTTGTGCCAACACGCTGGCAATATGACCATCAGGCGATTGTCGCCACTATCGCGCATCAATGGCCGCATGGCGGTGTTGCGCATGAGCTGTTTTTTGCAGATGGGCCGCTGGCCATGTTGCCGCTTCCTGATGCTGAACAGGCTGATGCTAAACAGGCTGATGCCAAACGGGCAGATAATATAGAGAGCGTCCATCGCTCATCTTTGGTCTGGTCCTTACCAGCGGATAAGGCGGCGGGTTATATCGCGCTCTCTCAGCGTGGTTTTACTGCGGAACTGGAAAAGATTTTACAGCCTTTATTTGGCAATCTTAGCCTTGTTGGAGAGCGCGCAGCTTATCCGCTCACTTTTCATGTCGTCAATAATCCAGCAAGGGGCCGCTCTGTCCTTATCGGTGATGGCGCGCATGCGCTGCATCCTATTGCGGGCCAGGGTTTTAATCTGGGGCTGCGCGATGTCGCCTGTTTAGCAGAAATTATAGCGGAAAGCCTGCGCATGGGGATAGACCCAGGCAGCGCCGAGCCATTGGCGCGCTATAGCAATTGGCGCGATAATGATGTGACCATGATGGCCGCCGCTACCGATGGGCTAACCCGCATTTTTGGCCTGTCCAGCCCGCCAATGCGCCGTTTGCGCCGCGCGGGTATGAAGCTGGTCGGCAATGTGCCCGCGATCCGCAATCTGGTGACCAGTGAAGCACGCGGCGAGGCAGGTCAGCTACCGCGACTGCTGCAAGGATTGGACGTTTAACGCGCAAAATAGGCGCATGCAGCACTTGAAACTTTATGCCCCATGGTGCAGGGCATGATGATTATGTGCATTTCGCGCTCACCATCCTCCTATATCTGACCCTTTGGCTATGACGCCTTTTCCTTGGCTTGACCTTATCATTATTGGCGTATTGATTTTTATCAATGGCGTCTTTGCCATGTCTGAACTGGCGATTGTATCGGCGCGCACGGCGCGGCTTGCCTCTATGGCAGAAGATGGCAATCGCAGCGCCGCCGTTGCGATGAAGCTGGCCGCTGACCCCGGGCGCTTTCTCTCCACAGTACAGGTGGGCATCACGCTGATCGGAATATTGGCAGGCGCTTATTCGGGGGCCAGTCTGGGCGGCCCGGTTGGCGAGCGTTTGGCTTTGCTTGGCCTATCTGCTGAGATGGCGGCCAGCGCTGGTTTTGCCGTTGTTATTGGCGTCACAACCTATGCATCACTGGTGATTGGGGAGCTGGTTCCCAAACAAATTGCGCTGCGCTCTGCGGAACGGATTGCGGTGGCCATGGCGCTGCCCATGGATTGGCTGGCGCGTATTGCCTTGCCGATTGTCTGGCTGCTGGACCGCACCAGCGCCGTCATCTTCCGCTTAATGGGTCTGCGCCGATCATCCGATGATGTGGTGACCGCGGAAGAATTGCAGATGGTGTTTGCCGAGGCAACGCGCTCGGGCGTGATTGAGGAACAGGAACGCGCCATCATATCCGGCGTGGTGCGGCTGGCCGATCGTCCAGTGCGTGAGATTATGACCCCGCGCACAGAGATTGACAGCATTGACGTGAGCGCCAGCAAAGATGATCTGCTGGCCTTTTTAGAGGATTCTCCGCACAGCCTGTTGCCGGTTACGGATGGCGGCATTGATGATATTATTGGCATTATAAAAGTGCGCCAATTGCTCAAGGAAATGGTCAGCGGCAAAGCGCTGAATCTGCGCGGCATCATGCTGCCTGCTGCCACAATACCTGACCAAATTGATGCCATGGACGCATTGGCCGAGTTGCAAAGCGCGGATGTTGCAATGGTTATGGTGCGCGATGAATATGGCCATTTGGATGGGCTGCTAACCCCCGCTGATCTGCTCTCTGCACTGGCGGGCAATTTTGTGTCCGATCAGGATCATGATGATGATCTGAATATCATTGAGCGCGCTGATGGCAGCTTGCTGGTGCCGGGCGCATTATCCGCTGATGCCTTGGCTGAACGCACCGGCATCAAATTTGATGATAACCGCGATTTTGCTACTGTTGCAGGCTATGCACTGGCCATTTTGCGCCGATTGCCCAAAGAGGGCGAGCAATTTGCCGATCAGGGTTGGCGCTTTGAGATTATTGATATGGACAATCGCAAAATTGATAAATTGCTAGTAAGCGCATTATCAGAAGCCGATTAGAGCTGAGTTTAGCGCCCCTGCCCGCCTGGCGGTCCACCAGCACCTGGCGCGCCAACTGTACCAATATTGCCGAACAGATCTTCAAAAAATCCGCGCTCACGGCCCAAAGTGGGGGTGGCATCACCATTAGGTGAAATATTTACCGCCAGCTCGACACCGGTTTTGTTAACGCCAATCACATTGCCGCGATCATCAAATTGCACGCGCAAAACGGTTTGTTCGGTCGGACGGGGCCGCGCAAATGCCAATTTGCGTGTATCGCGCGCGACATAATACCACTGATTCTTATCAAATTGTCCGACAAAAGTCGGGCGGCCCAAAGTATCCTCTACAGAGCGTTTATTATCAACACCCGGCTGAATGCCCGATATCAGCACATCATCGGCAATATAGCCCTGATGCCCGCGTATCTGGGTACAGCCAGAGACAATAAGCGTCGCGCCAATGAGCAGCAATGCCGGCTTCAATGTTGACATATATGATCGGGATGATGGTGTTTTCATAAAATCCATTGGCCAAGCTATTGTGTTAAATACCCATATCGATAGGCAATATTAGCATCATTTTCTCTATGCCGCATCGCATTTGCCCGTGCAAATAGCAATATCCGATTGCGCATATCCCCGCATGCTACTGATGGTCCGCAACCTTATATTGCCATAAGCGTTAAGACGCGTAATGTTACCATAACTGCTGAATGGAGAGTGAATTACAAAAATGTCATCAATCTTTGCCCCTATTTCGCGATTTTTTAACAAATTTGACCGGCGCGACGGTGTAACCGATTTATACAAAGCAATTATTGGCGAGGCGCGTAACCCCTATTGGTATGAGGCTGGTGGCCTGCAAGACACTATAAATGGACGCTTTAATATGCTGGTGACCCTGATGGTGCTGGTCCTGCTCAAATTGGAGACGCTGGACGGACAGGAAGAAAATAGCGTCGCCCTGACCGAGATATTTGTTGACGATATGGACGGCCAAATGCGGCAAGAAGGCATTGGCGATGTTGTGGTGGGCAAAAGAATCGGCAAGATGGTGAGCGCTCTGGGCGGCCGCCTGGCAGTCTTCCGTGAGACGCTGGCTCTGGCAGGGGAAGAGCGCAATAAAGCTATGGATGGTGTGCTGACCCGCAATTTATATGAAGATGAGGATATTAGCGATGAGGCGCGGCGCAATGTCCGTAATGCCTTAATTGCGCGTTATGAAGGGCTGCAATCGCATACAGCAGATCGTATTTTGACAGGCGATCTCTGGGCAGGCTAATGGCGGATAATAAGCAAGCAGCGCAAGAGGGTGCGAGCGATGGACCAGAAGATAATGCGCCGGAATTTTCTGTGCCGGTTGATATTCGCAAACTCTATGACGCGCCCAAGCATCTAAAGGCACAGGCAAATGAACGCACAGCGCTTGCCACGCGTTTTGGTCTGGAGGCGATTAACAGCCTGACCGCAGCCATTGCCTATCACGCACAGGGTGAGACAATCATCGCTAAAGGCGCATTATCGGCGGATATCATGCAGCAATGTGTCATATCGCTAGAATCTTTTGCCAGCACAATCCGTCAGGATTTTACCATAAGCTTTTGCCCCGCAGAATCTATGCAGGCCATTTTGGCGGAAGGGGAAGCGGCAGAAGAAGAAAGCTTTGAAATAGAGGCTGATGATTGCGACATAATGCCCTATGCAGATGGCCGTTTTGATATTGGCGAGGCAGTGGCGCAAACATTGGCGCTGGCGCTAGACCCATTTCCGCGCGGGCCAGATGCCGAACAGATTGCGCAAAAACATGGCCTTGTCACCGAGGTACCGAAAGACAACCCTTTTGCGGTGTTGCAGCAGCTTAAAAAGGATTAGCAAACAGCGTGCGCCTTTCTGCTTACTAGTTTCATAAAAGGCATGAAGGGAAAAAGGCGCTAAGGCCTTGCACAAAATCCCCGTACAAAATGCCTGCACAAAATGCCTGTGCCGCGCACATAACGCCCCTTATTTTGTGAAACTTTTCTGCCAAAGGCAGAATAATATAACGCAGTGATGGTGCGCAAAAGCCTCTCTTAGCGCAGCGGCTTTATAATCTTTTTATC
>CAZAHS010000134.1:0-6820 GCA_964484855.1 uncultured Sphingomonadaceae bacterium
CGGGTTTCAGGCCCTGCCCAACGCTCACCCGCTCATCAAACACAAAGCATTCGCCATCAAATTTGCTGTGCGCAGGCGGCACATGCTCCAAATATTTCAAAATACCGCCTTTAAGATGCACGACATCGGCAAAGCCTTGCGCCCGCACATAAGCGGTCGCCTTTTCACAGCGTATGCCGCCGGTGCAGAACATGGCGATGCGTTTCGGCGTGGCCTCATCTGAAGCCCGTAATTTACTGGCAAAATCATCAAACCAAGCGGGGAATTCGCGGAAACTGGTGGTCGCCGGATCAATTGCGCCATCAAAGCTGCCAATCGCCACTTCATAGCTATTGCGCGTGTCAATCACCACAGTATCAGGGTCGTCCAGCGCGGCATTCCATTCATGCGGGGCGAGATATTCGCCCTTATCATGCGCGGCATCAACGCCCTCTACCCCCATGCTAACAATTTCGCGCTTTAGCCGCACCTTCATGCGCAAAAACGGGGCCTCGCTAGCGATGGAATATTTGGCCTCTGTCTCGGCAAAGCCGGACCAGCTACGAATATGCGCCAATATCGCCGCCAGCGCGTCCTCACTGCCAGAGATTGTGCCGTTCACGCCCTCTTCGGCCAGCAATATGGTGCCCAGCACGCCTTTTTCCATACACAGGTCGAGCAGGGCCTCACGCACATCTTCACGATTGTTGAGCGGCGCAAAATGGTAAAGCGCAGCGACATGATGCGGCGCATTATTGCTATGGTCTGGGGTCTGGTTCGTCATAGCCGTGCTCTATAATCGCATAAGCCGGTCATGGCCAGACAGCGCGCAACCACTTTTGTGGTGATGGGGCAGATATTGCGATTGCAAAGCGGGCTTTTTTGCCGCAATACAGGGCTATGGTTCCCCTTTCGTTCGCCAATATGAATTTCTTTGCGCTGGCCGATCATGCGCTGTTTTGGCCAGAGGAAAAGGCGCTGCTGGTCGCTGATCTGCATTTGGAGAAGGCAAGCTGGTATGCGCGTCATGGCCAGATGCTGCCGCCTTATGATAGTCGCGGCAATGTTGAGCGTTTGGCGGCATTGGTGCAGCAATATGATGCCAGAACAGTCTATAGTTTGGGCGATAATTATCATGATAGCGCGGGCGAGGCGCGGCTGGAGCCAGAGGCGGCGCAAATGTTGCAGGTGCTAACGGCCCGCACGCGCTGGATTTGGATAACCGGCAATCATGACCGTGCGCTATCTGCCCTGCATGGCGGGGATATAGCGGCGGCGGCGCGGCTGGGCCATGTGCTGCTGTGTCATGAGCCGGAGACGGATGACCCCGCGCCGCAGATTTGCGGGCATTTTCACCCGAAATTGCGGCTTAATCACCGTGGGCGTAATGTCGCGCGGCGATGTTATACGGCGAGTGAGAAGCTGCTCATCATGCCGTCTTTCGGCAATTTAACGGGCGGTTTGGATGTCGATCATGAGGCGATAGCACAGGCGCATCAGGGACAGCCTTACCGCGCGCTGCTGCCTGTGCGTGATCAATTGGCGGCGTTTGATGTTGCCGATATGGCGAAAAATATCGGCAAGGGTAAGGCGGGTAAGGCGGTTAAGACGGTTAAGATGGCGGCGGAAAATGGCTGATAAAGCTGGCCCCAAAAATAGCGACAAAAAGGCCAAGACCATGATAAGCCTTAACGATGCCCGCGCCATGATTATTGAGGCGATAACGCCCGCTGCGCCGCAATCTTTGCCATTATTGGATTGCGCAGGTCTGGTCTTGGCAGAGGATATAATCGCACAGCACAACCAGCCCTGGGCCGCGCTTTCGGCTATGGATGGCTATGCGGTGCGCTTGGCCGATTGCGGGCCTGACAGAGCTTTGCATATTGTGGGCGAATCCCGTGCAGGATTGCCATTTACAGGCACGATTATAGCGGGGCAGGCGGCGGCTATATCAACCGGCGCTGCATTGCCAAGTGGCGCGGACCATATTGTGATGGTGGAGCAGACACGGCGCGATGGTGATGCACTTTATATCACTGCGCCGCAATCGCCCAATGGCTTTATCCGGCAACAGGGTCAGGATTTTGCGTCTGGTGATATATTGCTGAAAGCAGGGCAATTGCTCGCTCCTGCCCATATTGCTCTTGCCGGGGCGGCTGGCCGCGCGGCCTGCCAAGTGCGCCCGCGTCCAAATGTGGCGGTGATAACCAATGGGGATGAGCTGCTGGACCCGGGCGCTGTGCCGCGCTTTGGCAGCCTTTATGATAGCAATGGCGTGTCTTTATGCGCGCAGTGCAATGGCTGGGGCGCGGCGGCGCAGTGGCTGGGCCGTGCGGGTGATGATCCCGATGCGGTCGCGGCATTGATGGAAAGCGCTTTATCCCATGACATCATCATCATTGCGGGCGGCGCATCGGTGGGCCAGCATGACTATGTGCGCAGCAGCTTTGCCGCACTGGGCGGCATTTTGCATTTCAGCAAGATTGCCCTGCGTCCTGGCAAACCGGCATGGTTTGGCACGTTACATGGAAAGCCGGTTATTGGTCTGCCGGGCAATCCTGCCTCTGCTTTTGTGACGGCCGAATTATTAGCGCGCGCGGCTATTGAAACTTTTCTGGGTCATGGTGTGGGGGCCGAATTGCCATTTGTGAAGATGCGGCTAGATGGTGCTCTGCAAAGCAATGGCCCGCGCGAGAGTTTTTTGCGCGGCGTGGCGCGGCGCGGGGCTGATAATAGTTTTTCAGTAATGCCCGCCGCCGATCAGGATAGCAGCCTGTTGCGCCCATTGGCGGCAGCAAATGTGCTCATCCATAGATTAGGCGGTGCATCTGCGCTGCGGCATGATGATGATGTAAATTGTTATATTTTGCAGCCGCTCAAAACGCAGGCGTAACTGTCCAGACATTTTGCGTTAATTTTGCTATCTTTACTCTCATAAGAGTTGAGAATGGCCTGTTGGGGAATAGGCCAGATATGTGAATATGCTTTATAGGCATAAGGGCAGGGAGTATTTATGCGTTTCAAATGGGCTATGGTAATGGCGCTTGCAACCGGTGTTTCGGCATGTGGCGGCGGGGATGACAGCACTGCCACCAGCTTTAGCGCGCCGCCCCCTGTCACAGCATCAGCGCCGCCAGCAACAAATGACAACCCTCCGCCTACAGGTGCTTCAGCGGGGACATGCTCTTTGCGTGCGCGTCAGGATTGGGCGGCTGAACAATTGGAAGATTTTTATCTCTTCCCCGAATTGCTAGCGCAAAATGTTAATCCGGCCAGCTTTTCCAATGTTCAGGATTATATTGATGCGCTGGTAGAACCTGCACGGGCGCAGGGGCGCGATAAATTTTTCACTTTTATAACCTCTATAGAGCATGAAAATGCTTTCTTTGCATCCGGGGAAACGGCTGGCTTTGGTATTCGTCTTGCTTTTGACAGCGCTGCACGCCGGATTTTTATCATTGATGCTTTTGAAACGGCCCCCGCTTTGGCAGCAGGGATTGACCGCGGTTCGGAATTGCTGGCTATCGGCACCAACAATAATAATTTGCGTGATGTTTCAGATATCATCGCAGCAGAAGGTAGCGCAGGGGTAAGCGCTGCATTAGGGCCATCAACTGCTGGGCTGCAAAGAGTTTTGCGCTTTCGCACTGCCCAAGGCACAGTGACCACCACAACAATTGCCAAAGCGAATTTTGAAATCCCGCCTGTTTCTCCGCGCTTTGGTGTGCGCATTTTGAATGATGGTGAAAAGCGGGTTGGCTATATAAATTTGCGTACCTTTATTGGTTCAGCGGATAATGCGCTGCGTGATGCCTTTGCACAATTGCGCGCAGATGGCGTGACCGAAATTATATTGGATCTGCGTTATAATGGCGGCGGTTTGGTGCGCATTGCTGAAACTTTCGGCGATTTGCTGGGGCGTAATCGCTTTCGCTCAGATGTCTTTTCTTTCACGACGTTCCGTTCGTCATTGTCGAACAATAATGACCAGCGTAATTTCATCCCGCAGCCGCAATCTATTGCGCCAACCAAGATAGCGGTGATCGGCACATCCAGCACAGCATCAGCCAGTGAGCTGGTGACCAATGCATTTTTGCCATATTTGGGCGCTGATATTGGCCTGATTGGCAGCAATACATCTGGCAAACCGGTCGGGCAAATCGCCATTGACCGCGAAGAATGTGATGACCGTTTGCGTATCGTGGCCTTTGCAACGCAAAATGCTGATGGGGAGGGCGAATATTTTAACGGATTAGCCGGCGTTATGGACGCTACGTGCAGCGCGCCGGACGATATTTTTCAGCCTTTGGGGGATGCTGGCGAAGCTTCTATCAACCAGTCGCTCAGCTTTTTGCGTGGAGAGGCCTGCACACCAATTGGCGGCGGAGCAATTACAGGACAAGGAGTGAATTCAGGGCAATCCGGTGCGGCGATATCATTACCGCGCAACAGTCTGATTATGCCACAGGCTCCTACACCGGCACAGCGCGAGGTGCCTGGAAGCTTTTAAGAGATGGCGTATAGAGTTATGACTTTTGGGGTCATAAGCCAGCACGTCAGCATATAAATATCCGTGCCGCCATTAAGGATGTAGCTGGGAATGTAGCGTAAGACCGCTTAAAATGCGGCAATTGCCTCGTTGAGCGATTCACCGCGATGGTTGCTGCAATGCGCGACATCCATGCCATAGCTATCAACCGAAACCTTGGTGCACAAAACCTCGCCGCTACCGACCATTTGCGTCAGGCGTTTGATGCGTTCTGCTTCTAAAGAAAAGTCGCGTGATGGTATTGGGGTGTCTGCCAAGCGGATCATATGATGGTGGTTATCCAGTAATATTGTCCCGCTATTATAATATTTGCTGATATTGCCGTGTAGCACATCGCTGTCTTTTTGCGCGCTTACGCCGGGCACATTGGCCATTAATGCGCCAGAGGCCATAACGCCAAGAGCCATGAGAGTTGAAAATGTTAGACTGCGCATAGCTTTACCCCTAATTAATCATATGCTTAAATTCGCTTATGATTAACCTTTGCGCAGAAGCATAGTGTTTCTAACACAGTTTTGCATTTGTTTACGAAATTGGCCGCCGCATCATCATATAAGCAGCGGCAATGTTTGCCTTATCAGGCCGCTGCCAATTCCTCTGCATTCAGCGCATAGAGCAGTTTTGCGCCGCCCATTGCCGATGCTTTTTGGCCCAGAGCTTCTGGCACCATATGGTCAAGATAATAGCGCGTTGTCACCATGCGCTGTGCATAAAATGCGGTATCGCCTTCTCCGGCGCCATGACGCTCACTGGCAATGCGATATTGCCGCGCCATCAGCCAGCCGCAGGTCGCCACTGATACCATATTCATATAGGCATAGCTGCCCGCCAGACGGTCATCCACCCCTTGGCCCAGCATATATTCGGTCACTTCCTGACAGGCGGCAAGTAGGGCCGTGAGCGCTGGTTCATTGCCTGCTTCTTTCTGCATCATATCCAGAAATTCACGCATTGCATCGCCGCCGCGCAGGCCCAATTTGCGGCCCACCAGATCGGCCGCCTGAATGCCATTTGTGCCTTCATAAATCGGCATGATGCGCGCATCGCGGTAATGCTGCGCTGCGCCGGTTTCCTCAATAAAGCCCATTCCGCCATGGATTTGCACACCCAAAGAGGCGATTTCTATGCCCAAATCAGTGCCATAGGCTTTGGCCAGCGGCGTTAATATGTCGGCGCGTTCACCCGCAAAAGGCACATCCAGCGTGTTGCGGTCAACCTGCCCTGCGGCATAATAAAGCAGCGCGCGAATGGCCTGAGTGCCCGCTTTCATACGCAGCAGCATGCGCCGCACATCAGGATGCTCAATAATCGCAACAGGCTTGCGGCTATCGCCCCCTGCGCGCGCGGATTGCACACGGTCCATGGCATAATGCACCGCTTGCTGCGTGGCGCGCTCGGCAATCTCTACGCCTTGCAGCCCGACATTAAGCCGCGCATTGTTCATCATGGTGAACATTGCACGGATGCCGCCAAATTCCGGCCCGATGAGCGTGCCGATACATTCGCTTTCCTCACCAAATTGCAGCACGCATGTGGGGGAGGCGTGAATGCCCAGCTTATGCTCAATAGAGACAGTTTGAATATCCTGCTCTTCACCCGGATTGCCGTCTGCATCTAAACGATATTTGGGAACCAGAAACAGCGATATGCCCTTAGTGCCTTCCGGCGCATCGGGGGTGCGGGCCAGCACCAGATGGATGATATTGCCCGCCAAATCATGATCGCCAAAGGTGATATAGATTTTCTGGCCCTTAATCTGATATTGGCCATCGCCAAGCGGTGTTGCCGTGGTGCGTAATGCGCCAACATCGCTGCCCGCTTGCGGTTCGGTCAGGTTCATAGTGCCGGTCCATTCGCCGGTAATCAGCTTGGGCAGATAGGCCGCCTTTTGCGCGTCGCTGCCATGATGCTCCAATGCCTCTATCGCGCCGACAGACAGCATGGGGCAGAGCGTAAAGGCCATATTGGCCGCGCCTAACGAATCCAGCGCCACCGTGGCGAGTGAGAAAGGCAAGCCTTGCCCGCCAAATTCCGGCGCTGCGCACAGGCTGTTCCATCCGGCATCGACATAGCCCTGATAAGCTGCCTTAAAACCTTCGGGCATGACCACGCGGCCATCGACCATTTTTGCGCCGACAGTATCACCCACACGATTGAGCGGCGCAAATTCGCCTGCCGCAAATTGGCCAATCCCTTCAACAATCGCCTCAACCAAATCTGCGCTGGCCTCTGCAAAGCGCTCATGCTGCGCCAGCTCTGCAATATTGGTGGCGGTTTCCAGCGCGAAAAGCT
>CAZAHS010000135.1:0-6677 GCA_964484855.1 uncultured Sphingomonadaceae bacterium
GCCATTCGAGCAGACGGGGCAAACGGGCCTTAATCCCGTTAATGTTAAAACTGGCAATTTTTATCATGGGCTATTCTCTAGCGCCAAGAGCATCGCGCATCAAAGATATTTGCTAATATGGGCAAAACAGCCGCGCGCCTATCATCGTTTTACTCAGCAAAGCCTGACCGGCATAAAGCGCTGATTTATCGCACGAGGTAGATTTGTCATATATGGGGTAGGCTTATACGGAAAAGCTGGAGCCGCAGCCACAGCCTGATGCTGCATTGGGGTTGGTCACCTGAAAAGATGCGCCGCCCAGATTTTCGACATAATCAACCGCAGAGCCGCGCACCAGATCAAGGCTGATTTCATCAACCACCAGCTTCACACCATCACATTCGGCAATTTTATCATCATCTTCTATCGATTCGGCCAGTCCAAAACGATATTGGAAGCCGGAACAGCCGCCGCCTTCTACTGATAGACGCAACATAGCCGCCTTGCCCAGTTTTTCGGCAATTTGGCTAACGCGCTTTGCCGCGCCGGGAAGAAGTTGAATATCAGTCATATATTTTATGTAGGCGCACTAAGCGGCGCGTACAAGCAATAGGATAGATTATGCAGCTTTCAGCGTAGTAAAGCTGGAGAAAATGGCGCGTGTTTCCGCGCGCGCGCCTTGCAAAACTTCGTCGATAATGCCGACACTGGATTTGCCTTTGGCATCTGGAAATAAGCGCCCCGCCATGGTCCAGCTAGGAAATTCGCGTACTTCAATTGTTTCATTGCGCACGGTAACTACACCATTATGGCGATCATCCGCCAATATACGCTGCATACAGCTATCAACGGATTCAGCAGGGCCTTCAATCAGTTGCAAAAAATTAATGCCATTATACACCAAACAGCCGGTAATCTCATTTTCCGCATTGAAGACACGGCATTGGCCGAGCAGTGTATCCAGCGCGTCATTGTCAAAAATTTCTTTTGCCGTGCTGATATATGTAACCGACTTCATTCTGTCCTCACCGTATTAAACACGACTTTGTGTTAACAGTTACAACCACTTAGGCAATAAAAGCAAGAGGCTTTGTACGGCAACACAAATTTTGGACGGTTGCTATGTCACACTGCTTTGGTTGCGGTATTTGCTGCGCAAAAGATATTATGCCGCCACAAAAAAGGGGCAGCATGCCATTGCACCTGCCCCTTTTTTTGCTGGTCATCTTTACGTCTAGGACATTAAGCCTTTTTGGCGGATACTTTGCTTTTCGGGTTTTTCTTTGAGCCGCGTGGCGGTGCCGCGGTGATTTCAAAGGCCATTTCCTTGTCCTTCATATGCACAGATACCTCGCCGCCCTGCGCCAATTTGCCGAACAGCAATTCCTCGGCCAATGGTTGTTTGATTTTTTCCTGAATCAAACGGCCCATGGGGCGCGCGCCATAAAGCTTATCATAGCCTTTTTCAGCCAGCCATGCCCGGGCATCGGCGTCAAGCTGGATATGCACATTCTGGTCGGCCAGTTGCAGCTCTAATTGCAGGATGAATTTGTCGACCACCCGCGCCACCACTTCGGGCGTCAAATAGGTGAACGGCACAATCGAATCCAAACGGTTGCGGAATTCTGGCGTGAACATTTTCTTCACTGCGTCTTCCTGCACGTCTTCGCGGTCAATATTGCCAAAGCCAATGCCTTCACGCGCCATATCCGACGCACCAGCATTGGTGGTCATAATCAGCACGACATTGCGGAAATCCACGGTTTTTCCGTGATGATCGGTCAGCTTGCCATTATCCATCACCTGCAACAATACATTGAACAGGTCAGGATGCGCTTTCTCAATCTCGTCAAGCAGCAACACACAATGCGGGTTTTGATCGACCGCATCGGTCAGCAGGCCGCCCTGATCGTAACCAACATAGCCGGGAGGCGCACCGATTAAGCGGCTAATGGCGTGGCGCTCCATATATTCCGACATATCAAAACGCTGAAGCGGGATGCCCATGATGCTGGCCAATTGCCGCGCAACCTCTGTCTTGCCGACGCCGGTGGGGCCGCTGAACAGATAATTGCCAATCGGCTTTTCTGGCTCGCGCAGACCAGCCCGCGCCAATTTAATCGCGCTGGCCAGCTTTTCAATCGCGACATCCTGACCGAAGACGACATGTTTCAAATCACGCTCAAGATGCTGCAATTGTGCGCGGTCATCTTTGGAGACGGATTTGGGCGGGATGCGCGCCATGGTGGCGATAACCGCCTCAATCTCGCGCGCGGTGATAGATTTGCGGCGCTTGGAGGGCGGCAATAGCATTTGCATCGCACCCACTTCATCAATCACGTCAATCGCCTTATCGGGCAATTTGCGGTCATTAATATAGCGCGCCGACATTTCGACAGCGGTTTTCAGCGCATCGGGTGTATATTTCACATTGTGATGCTCTTCAAAAGCAGAGCGCAACCCGCGCAGGATTTTGATCGCATCATCAATGCTGGGCTCTGCCACATCAATTTTCTGAAACCGGCGCAGCAAAGCGCGGTCTTTTTCAAAATGGTTGCGAAATTCTTTATAGGTGGTGGAGCCGATGCAGCGGATGGAACCGCCGGACAATGCGGGTTTTAGCAGGTTGGAGGCATCCATGGCCCCGCCCGATGTTGCGCCCGCGCCTATAACCGTGTGAATCTCATCAATGAACAAGACCGCATGGGGCATTTTTTCCAGCTCTGAAACAACCTGTTTCAGTCGCTCCTCAAAATCCCCGCGATAGCGCGTACCGGCCAGTAATGCGCCCATATCAAGCGAATAGATAACCGCTTCCAGCAAGACCTCTGGAACATCTTCTTCAATAATTTTGCGCGCCAAACCCTCTGCGATAGCGGTTTTACCAACGCCGGGATCGCCGACATAAAGCGGGTTGTTTTTGGACCGGCGACACAATATTTGCACCGTGCGGTCAACCTCTGGTCCGCGCCCGATCAGTGGGTCGATCTTGCCGTCTTGCGCTTTTTTGTTCAGATTGACGGTAAATTGGTCAAGCGCGCTTTCTTTCTTGCTCTTGCCTTCACCCTTGGCCGCTTCGGCTTGCTCTTCCGCGCCTTCTGGCGGAGCGGCGCTGCCGCTTTGGCCGCCTTTGCCAATGCCATGGCTGATATAGCTGACGGCATCAAGGCGGCTCATATCCTGTTGCTGCAAGAAATAAACGGCATAGCTTTCGCGTTCGGAAAACAGCGCAACCAATACATTGGCACCGGTCACGACATCGCGGTTAGAGCTTTGTACGTGCAGCAAAGCGCGTTGCACCACACGCTGAAAAACCGATGTTGGCGCAGGTTCAATATCCTGATCGACCTTTAGCGAATCCAGTTCCCGGTCAAGATAATGGACCAGCGTATCGTTAAGCTCTTCCAGATCAACACCGCAGGCCTGCATCACTTCTGATGCATCATCATCGCTAACCAGTGCCAGCAGCAGATGCTCCAGCGTCGCATATTCATGACGCCGTTCCTTAGCATTGTGCAGTGCCAGATGAATGGTTTTTTCCAGCGATTCGGTAAATGAGGGCATAGTCTCTTTTCTCTTTCACTTCGATCAGGCTATTCAGCGCATATCAAGTGCAATTTGCAAGGCCAAAAGCGGACATTTTTAAAAACGCCACCTTAAATATTGCACTATTATCACCTGCTATCACAGCTCTTTGCTGTATATCGCAAACAATGAGCGTTAATATCTTACCAATAATATAGGCAAGCTTTGGTGTTTTGCGAGAGCCATTATGAAGGGTTTTTGAACAGGGTGATGTTGCACGGTTTCGCTCTAGGGTCAGGCCCTAAGTTTTCTTGCCAAATAAAGCGTCCGCAGCCAGCCTGTGGCTTGATGCTTGGTCACGATGCTTTTCGCACCGCTTTATTTCTGCTCTTAGGGCATCAATGCGTGCATTTAGCTCATCAATAGAAAGCGGCCCCAAATCCTGCATAGCCATTTGCGCTATTTGCGCTGCGGCATCATCTTTACGCGGTGATGTAAATTCGTTGTCATCCATATCCGCAATGTTGACCTATAGGATGATGCTGTCAATAAACTCTTTCGCTATTGTAATGATGCTCAATTAGTGGTCTGATTATAATAACCAAATAGTCTCGGGCATATGGGGGCAAGACATAGTGATAACGGACAATGATGGCGGTATCAGATTATTGGACGGGGCAATTGTTCCGGCTAATATGCAGGCGGTTCACGCGCCGCAACCCGGCGGCCCAGAGCAATTGGTGGCGGGCCAGCATGATGTGCCGGTTCCTGATGATGAGGATGTGTTGATCGCAGTTGCTTATGCAGGGGTAAATCGGCCCGATATTATTCAGCGTATGGGCTTTTATCCGCCGCCGCCCGGCGCGCCTGATATTTTGGGGCTGGAAGTTTCCGGAACTGTCATCGCGGCGGGCAAAAATGTACCGGCCGAAATGCTGGGCCAGAAAGTCTGCGCCTTGGTATCGGGCGGCGGTTATGCGCAATATTGCTGCGCCGACCATCGCCACTGCCTGCCCGTGCCAGATAATATGACATTGCAACAGGCCGCCGCCATGCCCGAAACCCTGTTTACCGTGTGGCATAATCTGTTTGAGCGCGCCTATGCGGGTGAGGGCGAAAGCGTACTGGTCCATGGCGGCACCAGCGGTATTGGCATGATGGCAATCACGCTGGCAAAGCTGTTTGGCCTGACCATCTATGTCACGTGCGGCAGCGATGCCAAATGTGCGGCGGCGCTGGATGCAGGCGCAGATGCCGCGATCAATTATAAAACGCAGGATTTTGTTGCTGAAATTGCTGCACTGACCAGCGGCACGGGCGTCAATATCGTTTTGGATATGGTGGCGGGCGATTATGTGCCGCGCAATATGCAATGCCTTGCCGCAGATGGCCGCCATGTCACCATTGCGGTGCAGGGCGGGTTAAAGGCGGACATCTCTATGATTGATATCATGCAAAAAAGATTGGTTCTAACCGGCTCAACATTGCGCCCGCGCGATAATGAATTTAAGGCTTTGCTGGCTCATGAAATCTATGATGTAGCATGGCCTTTGGCGGCGCAGGGCAAATTGCTGCCGGTTATAGATAGCGTTTATCCTCTGGCCAAAGCAGCCGATGCCCATGCTCATATGGAAGCGGGCGCGCATATTGGCAAAATCATATTACAGGCCGCGCAATAGCCGCTTTTGTTAACGCCCCGTCATTACCATTTGTCCAGCGTATCATTGCGCGTGTCTGTCATAGGCTGCGCATCGGTCATCGGTTTGGCATTATCGGTTGCCCATCCACCTTGGCTGGCCCTGTCAATATTGCTGGCTGAACCTGCATAATCGCTGCCACCATCATCGCGAAAACTATTGTCCAAGGCGGCAAAGCGGCTGGAATCAAAACTGAACATTTCCTGCATTTTTGCCGGATTGGTAACCAGGCTGATGGCATGAAAGGCCAGATTAATGTCGCGCGCCTTTTCACGATAGGATTGGTTCTCGGCCATGGCAGAAAACAGTTTTTTCAAATTCTTTTTGAACTGCCGCTTCACAAGCGAGGGTATCACAAAATGCTCGCCTGCCGATTTGCCAAATTTCTTGCCATCGCCAACGGACACTTTGGGAATGTCATAGGTCACCAGCACTTTTGTTGCCGCGCCATCTTTGGAAGGCTGGAATTGAAAGCCTATAGATGCCGGCTCTTTGCTTTCTGTGGCAAAGTGGAAAACAACCGATTCATTTAATGTGCGCTGCACTTTAATTGTGTTGGCCGCTTCAGAATAATTGCCCAATAAAGAGCCGTTTTTCTCAAGATTAGAGATGATTTTATATATTTTGGATGCAGGTTTTTTAACGATATATTCCTGCGTATCGGCGGCAAAGCACCCACTCAGCAGCATGCTTGCCAAAATGAGAGCGCCAATACGCCCCAGAAAATCCCTCATAACAACCCCTATGCCCACATTGTCGGCATATCGTTCTAATCACGAAACGTTGTATTTTGTTTAACCGTCTTCATGCATATTTACAGAGTGTTTGACCAATTGGATGGGCTGTTTTACGCTTGCCGCTGGTGCAAAAAAAGCGTAACCCTTTATCCGAAGGCCGCCCTATATGGGGCGGCCATTATTATTTGCACAGTTATTACACATGGCGCAGATAGACTATTACAGGCCATGAAAGCCTGCATCTATCCGGCGCGAGAAGGAGAGACCAAACCTATGGCCGATACACCAGCCAAGCCCCTTATGCCCCATGCGACAGCATCATGGCTCGTTGATAATAGCGGCCTTAGCTTTGAACAGATTGCCGAATTTTGTGGCCTTCATATTTTGGAAGTGCAGGCCATGGCGGATGATCTGGCCAGCTCCAAATATACTGGTCGTGACCCTATTCAGGCCGGTGAGCTGACACAGGAAGAGCTGGATAAAGGTCAGGCAGATGCTGATTATACGCTGGTTATTTCCAAAGGTCCGGAGCAAAAGCACCGCACCAAAGGCCCGCGCTATACCCCCGTTTCAAAGCGGCAAGATAAGCCCGATGGCATTGCATGGCTGCTGCGCAATCATGCGGAAATATCAGATGGCCAAATTGGCAAGCTGATTGGCACGACGCGCAATACCATCAATGCGATTCGTGACCGCAGCCATTGGAACATCGCCAATATTCAGCCCAAAGACCCAGTAA
>CAZAHS010000136.1:0-6640 GCA_964484855.1 uncultured Sphingomonadaceae bacterium
CGCGGGTGCGCATTGCGGAGCGTAACCCCGGCAATGCGCATAAGCTGAAACCCTTAGGCAATTTGGGTCAGACACAATTTGTTGTGGCCGATATTCGCAAGGCAGATAGCGTAGCCCGTGCCGTAGCGGGCAGTGATGCCGTCATCAATCTGGTCGGCATTTTAAACGGTGATTTTGAGAGTTTTCATGTTGATGGCGCGCGCAACGTGGCGCAGGCTGCCAAAAATGCCGGCTGCAAGGCGCTGGTGCAAATGTCCGCTATCGGTGCCGACCCGCATTCAGACAGCAAATATGGCAAGAGCAAGGGTGATGGTGAGCAGGCCGTGCTGGAGGCATTCTCCGATGCGGTGATATTGCGCCCATCCATTGTTTTTGGGCCAGAGGATGGCTTTACCAATCGCTTTGCTGGTATGATCTCCATGCTGCCAGTAGTGCCGGTAATTGGTGGGGATACGAATTTTCAGCCGGTATATGTCGATGATGTCGCCAAGGCAGTCCATATTGTCTTAAAAGATTTACTGACCGGAAAGTCCGCGCATAAAGGCCGTGTTTATGAACTGGGCGGTCCAGATATTATTTCCATGCGGGAATTGAATGAGCGCATCGCTAAGGCCAGCAGCAACACGCCTGCTTTTATTGATATGCCCGATATGCTGTCCGGTCTAATGGCCAATGTCACTGGCTGGTTGCCCGGCGCGCCGATGACGCGTGACCAATGGATTATGCTGCAACAGGATAATGTGGTGGCAGAAGGCGCAAAGACTCTGAAAACTCTGGGTGTATCGGCAACGCCATTATCGGCGGTCATTGATGAATGGATGGTGCGCTATCGCCCGCATGGCCGTTTTGAGAGCAAACGCGGCGGCGAGTGAGCCGAATTCTGCTTTGGCTCTAAATAATTAGATAAGACGCCAGAGCGGTAAAACACCCCAAATTGTGCGCAGCGCGCCCACTTCTTCAACATTGCTGTACGGGGCTGCGCGCGTTATCGCCATGGCGCTGATCTGGTCTGTGCTTACTATGCCGGGCTGCGCAACATCTGCATAGGCTTTGGCGCGCGCTAATAAATCGGGGCTGGGGGCTGCGACATCCATAATATTATGCAGCATCGAAACGCCGGACGAACATATATCATCATGCGCAATGGCGCTGGCGATCTGCCACGCGCTGTCCACGTCGCCGGATACTTCGCTCATGACAATCCAATGCCCCTGAGCTGCACGGTGGATGATGGGCGTATCACCGGTAAAGGGGGTATTATCTAAAATAGTTTTAAGCTGCTGCGCATCGCCATGATTGATCCAGATCAAGGTCGCTAAAGATAGGCTGCTATCTTGTTGCGGGAAATTGCCTGCTTCGGTTTTAAGCCTTTTCCCATTGATAATATTTATGTCATGCCCTTGCTGCTGCCACGCATTAAGATGCGGGCGAAGGGCCTCTCCCTGCGCAGCTATGGTGAGTGCAGATACGCGGCTTTGCAGATTGGCCGCATTGCGCATGGCGGTACCCATGGCAACATTATCCGCTAGCTGGATGGCCGGGGCATATGGCGGATCGTCCATGCCCAATATTGTCACAGTTTCGGCGTGCGCTATCACATCATCAAAATCGACAAGCCATTTCTCGCCAAAAGGCTGCACGGATAATGCGCGAAATAGCGGTGCAGGATAGGGCAGGACGATATGCAATTGCGCCGCGGGCTTGCGTGCTGTTTTATGCGCCAGAAAGGCCTTTGCAAATAACAGATCAGCGCCAGCGGCCAGCGCGCCATAGGCAAAGCCGGGTTGTTCTTGGTCCAGAAAATCCTCTATCGCGCGCTGGGTTAAACCATCTGTATAGTCTAGGCGGATAATACCGCTAAAATGTACGCTGGATGGTGGGCGGTGCTGGTCCAACCAGTCTTTGCTGCGGCCCTGTTCATTAAGGATCAGGTCAAATTGACCAATGGTGGCGGCGTGATCTTCCCATGCATCGGGCAGATGCGATATAGCATTGGCCAGCGAAATACAGGCCTCTGCCTCACGCTGCATCAGCAGTAATGCCTCGGCCCGTGTTGCCTCGCGCCAATAGGCATTTTCCCCTTCATTTGGGTCATTGTCGATCAGGCTTAGCACTTGCGCGGCAAGCTCTGCTGCTCTGCGACTATCACCGCCCAGTAAGGACAGCGCGGCGGCATTGATGAGCGGGTAGCTATCAGTGCGCAGCGTCGCTGCTGCCGCATAGGCCTGCGCTGCCTCACCATATAGGTGCAACTTATTGGCGCGTTGCTCTGCCCCTGATGCAGCCTTGGCCTGATCTTTCAGCAGCCGCCCCTTAAGCGTTAGCGCTTTCGGGTCATCGGTAACCTGATCCCAACCTGCCTCCACAAAAACAGCCCAAGCCCGCGCCGAAGAGCCGGTGCGGGCCAAGGAGAGAATTTGGGGAAGGGTGGGGCTAGTCAAAATCTATAAACCAACAACATTATGAGGAGGGCCTGGCCAAGGGTCATTTGGTGGAGCCAAGTTAAAGCGGTCAACATAATCAATGAGAAAGGCAAAAGTGCATGCTTCGCCATTTAATTTACTGTCGTCAATGAGGCAAGCGGCTAGAGTAAAGTCACCCTTTTTCACATTAGAAGGAATTTTTTCAGTTGGATCAAAAGCCACCATTGTTTTAAATTTTCTGTGTGGCATCAAAATAAAACTTCGTCCAAATGCGCCTTGTTCATTACCATCTGTACAAATGATTGGTAATTTTCCTGATTTAAATTTAGCCCCTGATGTAATTTTAAAAACGCAAAGATTACGACCATCATTATTCGGTCGTTTTATGGATAAATTTTTATAACAATCATGCGCTTGTAATGTTTCATGATCATTGAGTGGGGCATCACCGGACTGTACCTCCCATATTTTTCTTAAAGTTTTTTGTTTTGATCGACCTGCAGCATGTTTTTTTATTTTATGATACGTAAATTTATTATCGACCGCATCAGGTTGGCATTCTGTATCTTCTATAGGATCGACATCGAAATCAAAATATATAATCGTATCAAGATTTTTGAGGTCTTTCATAATATTCTCCTATCGCAAAATATTTTCAGCACGTTTTAACAAAGTGCGCCATCGTGTGTTGTCAGGGTCGGTTTTGACCAGTTGCTTTCCTAAGAAAGTGGCTTTCTTGGCATGGGGTATAGATTTTTCTGGAGAATCTAGCCGGATGAAGAGTTCGGCATATCCCATATAAGACCGTGCAGCCTGTGCTTTCCATTGCTGATTTTTAGGGTCTTTACGCATAAGTTCATCTACAATGCGCAAATGTGCATCAAGTTGTTTGATGCCAGCCTGTATTTTCTTCTGACGGACCAGAAAATCGCCATACCATGCTTGCATGTTGGCTAATTCGGAAAGATAATTAAAATCTTCTGGCTGATAGCTGGCCGTTTTGCGCATCATTGCCAATGCAGTTTCACAATCTTTTTGCGATTGTTGGGTAAGCGTGTTGGAGGATGTAGCGATTGCGCATAGATTGCTGTAAATTGTTGCAGCTTGTCTGTAATAAGCTTCATTAGCGCGAATTGCCGCTAAGCGTTTAGAGAGCTTTCTGGCTTCGTGGTTGAGATTGTTTGCAAGCACATTCTCCCCATTATTTCGATGGTATAGGGCAAGATATAATTTGCTCTGTACATCTATAAATAAGAAATCAGGATTTTCAGGATCGCGTTCCAGCAATGTTTTTGAAAGTTGGTGTGCTTGCTGAAAGTGTCGCAAGGCCAAAGCAAGATTGTTCAGTCCCTCTGCATCTTCTCCTCTAGCGTGCAAAAGCCTGATACAAAGTTGCAAACTCTCAGTCGTTCGCTCGGTTAGGCTATTTTGTTTGGTACAATATGTATCAAGACGCTGATTAACATCTGTCATCACGTCCAGCCGTCCAACACCGCGTAATTTTTCGCGCAAATCGGTGAGCATATATTCCACCAGACCCTCTGCCTGTGCCTGTTGGAATTGCGCCTCATTACGCTGTTGAAGTGCGTATATCGTCATCCCGACCATGGCTAGCAATGCTATGCTAACTGCCAGCGTGACGCTCATCACGCTGCGCACTTTTCTTTGGGCATCGCGCTGTACCAATGCATCAAGCGGAACATTGGCTATGCCTGCCACCAGTTTGAGCAGGCCAAGCTGCCAGCCATCAGCGCTTTTGCGCAGGTCAGCCGCCAAAGGTTCCCCGGCTAATCTTAGGGCCTCAGGAAAGGCCTGTTCTGGCTCTCCGTCTATAATGGCGGCCAATATGGGTCTGTCAGGATGTATTTCACGGAAAAGTGAAATCTCTTTATTGACCCAGATGGAGCTTTTCGCATGGGGAGAACAAATGACAATGAGCGCGGCAGAATTGGCCAATGCAGCTTTTACAGATGCGGAAAGATCACTTGCAGCAGGCAGGTCTTCACGGTCCCTGAATAAAGGCCCTAAACGGCCATCCTTGCCTATATCATCTTGTGCGCTGCGCAGTTTTTTGGGAAGCCTATAGCCTTCCAATTTCCTGTGCAGCTTTTGTGCTATAGCTGCATCGGCATGGCTATAGCTAACAAAGGCGCGAAAATTGCCTTTGCCCGTCGCAGAAATATCGCGATCCCCCATTGCTCCCCCTTTCCAGCCAAGCCTCTCGACGCAGCCAGATATGTGGTTCCCTCTCACCACATATTGTTAGAGATATAGTATAATTTCGATATTGTCACGTTTTTGCGGAACACATGTTTACAAAGGTTTTAATCGAGTTTCATGGTGTAGAGCCTGACCCCGTCTTCTGGCCCTAATCCTTATCGCTTATGCCGCGCAGAATTCGCTGCTGGGTAAAGGATTTGGGTTTCAGGTCGCTGATAATGGCTTTAATCGCCGCATCCACCCCGTTAATATTGCCGCACAGAAACAGGTCCACTGCCGCAAAATTACGCTCTGGCCAGCTATGGATAGAGATATGCGATTCTGCGAGGAGCAAGACGCCTGTGACACCCTGACCAACACCAAAATGATGAAAGTTGGCGCCAATAATATGTGCGCCTGCAGCTTTGGCCGCATGGCGCAGCGCGGTATCCAGATGCGCAGCATCGTCAAGGCGCTCTACGCCATAAAGATCGAGCAGCACATGCGTTCCCTCGGCCGATTGATTAGCGTGCGTCATAGACCCGCCATTCCTCTGCAAAGCTGGTTACCAATGCCTGATTGTCGAGCCTGTTTACCGCTTTTCCGCGCCGCGCCATATCTGGCGGGAAGAGATAGAGTTGTTTCTCCACATTGCGGGTTAGAAAACGGGTATTTTGTGGCAGCCATTTTAGTGTCGGCAATGGGCCATGTGTTGCCATAGTAAATCCCCATTCGCCAAAGCTGGGCACATAGGCATGATAGCCAGCCGTGTTTAACCCCGCCGCCTCCATGGTATTGGAAATGGTCCAATAGCTTTGCGGCGCAACCAAAGGGGATGTGCTTTGCACCACCAAAACGCCCGTCACAGAGAGCAATTTTGCCAACCGCGTATAAAATTCGCGGCTGTATAACTTGCCTATGGCGAAATTGGTGGGGTCAGGAAAATCGACGATAATCAGATCAAAAACCTGGTCAATATCGCGCGCCCAGACAAAGCCATCGGCGTTAATCGCGGTCACTTGCGGGGCAGAGAGTGCACCTTGATTAAGCGCTACCAATGCGGGCGCGCTTTTGAACAGATCGGTAATGCCGGAATCCAGATCAACCAAAGTGATGTTTTTAACGGCTGGATGCTTTAGCACTTCACGCGCTGCCAAACCATCACCGCCGCCCATGATGAGCACATTGTGCGGCTGCGCAACGCGGCCCAATGCGGGCAATACCAGCGCTTCATGATAACGATATTCATCGCGCGAAGAAAATTGCAAATTGCCGTTTAAGTGCAGCCGGATATCGTCTTTGCGCCGCGTCAGCACAATGCGCTGATATTTGGTGGAGCGCGCATAGATGACCGGATCATCATAGGCCGCGCTCTCTGACCAGCTTTGCAGCCGGTCTGATAATATAAAGCCTGCCAATAATAAGGCCGCTACCAATGCGGCGGCTACTTTTTCTGCGATTAGCTTATGGCTGTCGCGCAATTGCCAGATCAGCAAAAGGGCGATGATGATATTGGTAAGGCCCACTGCAAAACCAGAGCGCACCAGCCCCAATTGGGGGACCAGCACGAGCGGAAAGATTAAAGAAGCCGCTAGCGCGCCGACATAATCATAGGTCAATACGGTGGACACCAGTTCACGAAAGGCAAAGCGGCTGCGCAAAATACGGATCAGTAAAGGAATTTCCAGGCCGACAAAAAAGCCGATGCAAAATACCAGGCTATAAAGAATGGGGCGAAAGCTATCGACCATAGGGAAGAGCATGAACAATATCGCCGCAGTTGAGCCGCCGATCAGCGCGATTAATATCTCAATGCGAATGAACACTTCCAGTGCGCGCTGCGTTACATAGCGCGAGCACCAGCTTCCTACGCCCATGGCGAAAAGATAGGTGCCGATAACGGTGGAAAATTGGGTTACGCTATCGCCCAGCAAATAGCTGGCAATTGTGCCTGCCAGCAATTCATAAACCAACCCGCAGGTCGCAACAACAAAGACCGACGCCAACATGATGAGGGC
>CAZAHS010000137.1:0-6634 GCA_964484855.1 uncultured Sphingomonadaceae bacterium
GAGCTGTCCAGCACGCCGGAAGCGGTGTTTATTGATGGTGTGCGCCAATCGCTCGATAACCGTCAGCAACGTCTGCGTGACCGCTATCGCACCCCGCAAGAAGGCAGCTTGCCAAAAGCCTATGAATAATCTTACTGTCCGGCCAACAATGTTACGCCGGAGAGTATGATGGACAATATGACGCTTTTGATTGCGGGATCTGTGGCCTTTGTGGGCACCCATATCATCATGTCGCATCTGCTGCGCACTCAGTTGATCGGCATATTGGGCAATATGGGCTATATGATTGTCTATTCATTGGTGTCGTTCGCCACTTTTGGTCCAGCAATTTATGCCTATGGCAAAATCCCGCCCGCCGCGCCTTTATGGAGCGCGCCCTATTGGATGTCGGTGGTCTGCGCTTTTTTGATGTTTATGGCCAGCGTCCTGTTCATAGGATCGCAGGTTAAAAACCCCGCAATGCCTATGCCCGGCGCCAGTGAAATTGCGATGAAACAGCCGCATGGCGTGTTCAAAATCACCCGTCACCCGATGATGTGGTCTTTCGCCATATGGGGCAGTGCGCATATATTGGTAAAGCCGACCACAGCCAATTTATGGCTGATGGGCAGCGTCATAATATTGGCGATTTGGGGGTCATTGGGTCAGGACCGGCGCAAGACCCGCGAAATGGGTGAAAGCTGGCAGCATTGGCAGGCCAACACCAGTTTCATTCCCTTTGGCAACGGTCTGGTATCGCCAGGCTCTGGCATCATAATCGTAGGGATAGCATTTTGGATGATTGCGAGCTGGGCGCATCATGGTCTGGGCTATGCCATGGTGCCGCCCTGGACCAATTTATGGGGCGTCAGCGCGCCCTAATAGGCCCGATAGGCTTTGGGTAAGGCTACGGTTTTAGCGCCGCACCATCTTCATCATCGCATCGCCATAGCGCGGACCGGCTGTTGCGCCAATAGGTGCTGCTGCGTCCAGCTCGGCCAAATCTTCCGGCTTCAATATAAGATCTGCACTGGCCATGCTGTCTTCCAATGTGGCGCGGCGCTTGCTGCCCGGTATCGGCACGATACTATCACTCTGCGCCATCAACCATGCCAAAGCAACCTGCGCCGCAGAGCGGTCATGGCGGTTTGCGACCTGTTTAACCACATCAACCAATTTCATATTCTGCGCAAAATTATCTTCTGCATAACGCGGGTCACGGCGGCGATAATCATCTTCGGGCAGGTCATCAATAGACTTTATCTGACCGGTTAAAAACCCGCGGCCTAGCGGACTATAGGGCACAAAACCGATATTCAGTGCTTCGCATAGCGGCAATATCTCGGTTTCTACCTCACGCTCCCATAAGGAATATTCTGATTGCAATGCGGCAATAGGGTGCGTGGCGGCGGCGCGCTTAATCGTTTCAACGCCTGCCTCTGACAGGCCCAGAAAACGCACCTTGCCCTCCTCAACCAACCGGCCCATTTCGCCGACCGTATCTTCAATCGGCACATCGGGGTCAACACGGTGTTGATAGAATAGGTCAATCTCATCAATGCCCAGCCGCCTTAACGAACCTTCGCAAGCGCGGCGCACATTGGCGGGCGTGGAATCCAGCCCGCGAAAACCTTCTGCATCAAATTTGAAACCGAATTTTGTGGCGATGACCAGGCCTTGGCGCTTGCCCGATATAGCGCGGCCCAGCAATTCCTCATTACGGTGCGGGCCGTAAACCTCCGCACTGTCAAAAAAGGTGACGCCCAGCTCAATAGCGCGGTCAATAGTGGCCAGCGATTCCTGCACATTGGCCGCGCCATACATGCCATTGCCTATTCCCGCCATGGGCATACAGCCAAGGCCGAGCGCGGAGACTTTCAGTTCTTGCCCTAATATTCTGCTATGCATGACTATTTCCTGTTTCGCCTTTTTCCGATGCTTTTGCGCGCGCCATAAAGCTGCTTATATCGCGCTTAATTTCCGGCGCGAACAGATAGAGTATCAGCACATTGGGCAATGCCATTAGGAAAAAGGCGCTGTCTACCAAAGCGACAACAGCCTCTATCTTTAGCAAAGCACCAACGGGCAGGATGATGATATACAGCAATTTAAAGCTAAGATCACGCGCCGGTGTTTTGCCGAACAGATATTGCGATGCTTGCAGCGCGTAAAAGCCCCATGCGCACAAGGTGCTGTGCGCAAACAGCATGACCGCGACGGTGAGCAACCATGGGAACCAATCCGATATTTGCGCAAAGGCAGCAGCGGTTATACGGATATCTTGATCGTCACCTGTCCATGTGCCGGCCAGCACTATGGCAATCGCGCCCAAAGAGCAGACAATCACGGTATCAACAAATGGCTCTAATAGGGCGACCAGACCTTCAGAGGCCGGTTCATTGGTTTTGGCTTGGCTATGCGCAATGACGGCTGAGCCGACACCGGCCTCTGATGAATAAACGGCGCGCTGCATGCCGATGATGAAGGTGCCGATTATCCCGCCTGCGACCGCATCGCCGGAAAAGGCGTCACTGATGATAAGGGAAAGCGCATCAGGCAATTGTGCTATATTGGTGATGATGATGACGATTACGCCAAACAGATAGACACCCGCCATAAGCGGCACCAAAAGCGATGTCACGCGGCCCAGCCATTTGACCCCGCCAACAACCACCAGCCCGACAAAGAACGCCATGACCAAACCATAGCCAATGGCAAAGCTATTTGGCCCGCCATCTGCATTGGCAGAGGCTATGCCGGTGACTTCTGATAATGTTGCAAGGCTTTGGTTTACCTGTACCAGCGGAATAGCGCCGATAAAGGCCATAACCGCATAAAATGCACCCAGAGCAAAGCCGAATTTGGGCAGGCCGCGCAGGGCAAAGCCGTTTTTCAGGCTGTACATTGGCCCGCCGCGTACCGAGCCATCGCTATCAATTTCGCGGTATTTAACGCCCATTGTGACCTCAACGCATTTTAGCGTCATGGCAAAAAAGCCAATGATAAACATCCAAAAGGCAGCGCCCGGGCCGCCGGTAGCAATAGCAATGGCAACACCAGCAATATTGCCCAAACCGACTGTACCGGATAGCGCCGTGGTCAATGCACTAAATTGCGATATTTCCCCCGGCGCGTCTGGCTCGTCAAAACGCCCGCGCAATATTTTGATAGATAGCGGGACTGCACGCAAATTGATAAAACCGAAATAGATGGTGAAAACTAACATCGGGATGGCAAGCCACAGCACAATCCAGGGGATTTCACTTCCGAAAAATGGAATGCGGCTAAAGACTGCAGCATTGAGAAGATCAATGCCATCTGTCAGCATATTAAGAGGGGTGGTGGCCATATCTGTCCGCTAGTTAATGTTCTTTCACCCTTTATCGTTAGGGATAAGGCGGTTATGTCGCAATGAACAATTGCAAGGTCACATGATGTGCGCCTTTAAACAGCATATTTGCATAATGGAGTATTTGGGTGAGCAGAAACTTTTTCGGTACGGACGGTATAAGAGGACGCACCAATCAGGGCGTTATGACCGCAATGACCGCGATGAAAATCGGACAGGCGGCTGGCAAGCATTTCCTACGCGGTGACCATAAACACCGCGTCATTATCGGCAAGGATACGCGCCTTTCTGGCTATATGATGGAAAATGCTCTGGTTGCCGGTTTTACCAGTGTTGGCATGGATGTTATATTGGTTGGCCCGATGCCAACGCCTGCGGTTGCCTTGCTGGCGCGGGAAATGCGTGCAGATTTAGGGGTGATGATATCTGCCAGCCATAACCCTTATCAGGATAATGGTATTAAATTGTTCGGGCCGGATGGCTTTAAACTGTCAGATGAAGATGAAGCCAATATCGAACGGCTGATGCAGGAAGAACCGCAATTGGCCGATGCAGAAGATATTGGCCGCGCACGGCGTATCGAAGATGCGCGTGGCCGCTATATTCATGCTGTAAAAAAGTCTCTGCCTGATGATGTTCGGCTGGATGGACTTAAAATCGTTGTCGATTGCGCCAATGGTGCGGCCTATCAGGTTGCGCCCTCCGCCTTTTGGGAATTGGGGGCAAAAGTGATTGCCATGGGCGTTGGCCCCAATGGTAAGAATATAAATGATAAAGTCGGTTCGACCGATATTGCTGCCTTACAGAAACGCGTTGTTAGTGAAGGTGCAGATATCGGCATTGCGCTGGACGGCGATGCGGACCGCCTAATCGTGGTGGATGAGCAAGGACAGCAAGTTGATGGTGACCAGATTATGGCGCTGATCGCAACAGGTTGGGCGCGTGATGGTCGGCTGAAAGGCAGCACTATTGTATCGACCGTTATGTCCAATTTGGGGCTGGAACGCTATTTGCTGGAGCAGGGTCTGCGCCTAAAACGCACCAAAGTGGGGGACCGTTATGTGCTGGAGGAAATGCGCAAGGGCGGATATAATATTGGCGGTGAGCAATCAGGTCATATGATCTTGCTGGACCATGGCACAACCGGTGATGGCACAGCGGCGGCGCTGCAAGTATTGTCTGAATTGGTGCAGTCGGGCGATGTGGCCAGCAAATTGCTCCATTGCTTTGAACCGGTTCCACAATTGCTAAAAAATGTGCGTTTTTCAGGCGGCAAACCTTTAGACCATGCCGATGTTAAAACAGCGATTGCGCATGCGGAGGAAAAACTTTCGGGCAATGGGCGGCTGGTTATTCGGCCATCCGGCACAGAGGCTGTTATCCGCGTTATGGCAGAGGGTGATGATGCCGCATTGGTAGAGCAGATGGTTGACCATATTTGCGATGCGGTTCAAAAAGCGGCAGCGTGATGGAAGCAAATATGCCCCCCCGCATACTCAGCATAGCCGGCTCAGATAGCGGCGGCGGGGCTGGCATTCAGGCAGATATAAAAACCATCACCATGATGGGCGGCCATGCCATGACCGCGATTACTGCAATCACGGCGCAAAATTCACACGGTGTCGATGCCGCCGAGATTATGCCGCCTGATATAGTGCGCGCGCAGATACATTCTGTACTGACTGATTTCGGCGCAGATGCTATAAAAATCGGCATGTTGGGCAGTGCAGATAATGCGCATGCGGTTGCTGATATATTACAGCAATACCCCTCTATGCCGATAGTGTTTGACCCCGTTATGGTCGCGACAAGCGGCGCTATATTGGCTGATGATACGACAATTACGGCCTTTGAACGGTTGATGCAATTGGCCGCGATTGTAACGCCCAACCTGCCGGAACTGGCGGCGCTTGGCGGTGAAGAGCGGGTTTTGGAGACAGCCAAAGCAGTGCTGATTAAAGGTGGGCATGGAACAGATGCAATGCTGACCGACCGGTTGATAAGCAAAGGGGTGTGCGAAACAATCTGGCAGGATAGTCGTATTGATACGCCGCATATGCACGGCACGGGCTGCACATTGTCCTCTGCCATCGCCATGGGTTTGGCGGCTGGTCAGGATTTGGAGCAAGCAATTGCGCAGGCGCGGCAATTTGTCCGGCTGGCGCTGCACGATGCGCCCGATCTGGTGCGCGATAATGGACCAATGGGGCATTATGCCGTGCGCAATGATGTACTTCTGCCGCATTCGGTTCTGGCGTCCGGGCAGGGGCCTATGTTCAACCAAGCCACAATAGACTGTGCGGATTACGCGGCCTCACTAGAATTTTATCAGCAATTGGGGCTGCGTCTCATCGTCGATAGTCCGCCGCGATATGCCCGTTTTGAAGCGCCCAATGGCACAACATTATCGCTGCATTCATCAGATAAACCCGCATCAGGTGCAGCGCTTTATTTTGAATTTGCTGATATGGATGCGGCTGTGGACAGGCTTGTGGAAAAAGGCTGGATATTTGAAGGACAGGCTGTGGACCAAAGATGGAAATGGCGTGAGGCATGGACCCGCGATCCGTCCGGCCATCGCATCTGCATCTATCATGGCGGAGAGGATCGCCGCTATCCACCTTGGCGCATCTAGATACTGGCCCTAGGTACTGGCCCTAAATAGCGGTAATAATCGCAACGGTTAAATTTTGATGGTGAAACAATATTCGGCCGCAAGGGTTGGCGCGCCGCATATGGCCTCTATATAAAGTGTAGATATTTTATATAAGCAAGGAGCTTTACCATGGCATTCGTACTTCCTGATCTACCTTTTGACAAAACCGCCTTTGGCGATGTGATGTCCGCAAACACCTTCGATTATCACCATGGCAAGCACCATAATGCATATGTTGGTAAGACCAATGACGCAATTTCCGGCACCGATCATGACGGCAAGAAACTTTCCGAAGTTATTATAGCAGCCAAAGAAGGCGGCAATCAGGGCCTGTTTAACAACAGCGCGCAGATCTGGAACCACACATTTTTCTGGCATTGCTTAAGCCCTGAAAATGTGGCGATGCCTGCATCTTTGGCCGACCGTATTACCAAAGATTTTGGCTCGGTTGATGGCTTTAAGGATGCTTTCAAGGCAGAAGCTGCTGGCCATTTCGGTTCAGGCTGGGGCTGGTTGGTGCTTAATGGCGATAAGCTGGAAATCACATCATTACATGATGCCGATACACCGGTTGCGCATGAAGGCATGAAGCCGCTGCTGACTTTGGATGTTTGGGAACATGCTTATTATCTGGACTATCAGAATGCACG
>CAZAHS010000138.1:0-6523 GCA_964484855.1 uncultured Sphingomonadaceae bacterium
ATGATAATCCCTATATTGACTATCTCATCGGCCCTGAAGACATATTATCAATCAATGTATTTCGCGAACCGGATTTAAGCAGTCAGGCCGTGCGCGTTGATGCTGGTGGGCGTTTGCAGATGCCTCTCATTGGCCGGCTGGATGCAGTCAACAAAACTCCAGATCAGCTATCTGAAGAAATAAAAGAGCGGCTGGGTTCACGGTTTTTGGTTAATCCAAATGTTTCGGTTAATCTGGTCGAGGGCAATTCACGGCGCGTCACCATAGAAGGCGAGGTTGAATCACCCGGTGTTTTTACAACCAATGTAAACACCAACCTAATAAGCGCATTGGCGCTGGCAGGAGGACCGGAAGACACGGCCCGCTTAGACCAAATCGCTGTTTTTCGTAAAATTAATGGTCAAAATATGGTTGCAGTTTTTAACCTTGCCGATATTCGTGCCGGAACATCAGCAAACCCGGATATTTTGCCAGGCGACATTGTTGTGGTCGGATTTTCCAAATTGCGAAAAGGGTTGGAGCAAGTCATTGGCATTGCGCCTATTTTCAATGTCTTCAATGTTTTAACGCGCTAGAGCAGGTGTGATAAAAAATATGTCATCCTCACCGCGACGCAATTTACCAGCAGAGTGTCAGCAATAATGAAAAATACTGAAGTGCTCCAAACAGATATGATTGATGAACCTGCCGGTTTTTCAATAGATTTTAACGAAATCAAATCAATGGCGTATCGCCAGCGCTATATTATTGGCGGCATTATCATTTTGGCTTTGCTCATCGGCATTATCTTCACACTGTTATCTCCGGCTGTATATCAGGCGCAAGCCAAGGTGCAGATTGACCCTGATAGCAATCAGGTCATTCAGACAGAAACAGACCAAAGAAACCAATTGCGCGGCGCCGATGTGCAAAGATATCTGAACGCGCAGATTGACCTTATAAAAAGCCGAAATATGGCAAAGCGTGTTGCTACGGATTTGCGCTTAACTGCTAATGATGATTTTCTGCTAAAAATGGGTGTAGAGCCGGTATTAGAAGATCAAAATGGTAAGAACGCCCAAGAAAATAGGCAGAGCCAGATAATTGCTGCGCTTGTTGATAATGTTAATATCACTTTGCCTTTTGGCAATAAGGTCGCAACAATAGAATTTAATAGCCGCGACCAGGAAACGGCGCGCAAGGTTGTCAACGCCTATGCCAAAAACCTTATCACGGCAAATATTGACCAACGTTTTCAAGCCAGCGCATATGCGCGTGATTTCCTGATAAAAGAAATTGCTGATGCTAAACAAAGGCTGGGCGAGTCGGAAAGACAGGCCATCACCTATGCGCGCGATAGACAGATTATTGACGCCAGTGACGGAGTAAGTTCCAGAGAAGAATCAGCTTCGCCGCGCTCTATTACAACGGCCAATCTTGTTCAGATGAATTCTGATCTTGCTGCGGCAAGAACACAGCGCATCCTAACCGAGCAAAAATGGCTGGCCACGCGGACAAAAGCGCCGCTGGACATTGTTGAGGTCCAGCAAAATCCGACAGTGCAAAATCTGCTAGCCGAAAAGGCGGCAAAAGAGGCTGAACTGAGAGAATTGCTTAATCGTTATAAGCCAGATCATCCAGTCGCCCAGCAATCAAAGGCGCAGATATCCTCTCTTGATGCAGAGCTTTCTTCAATTGCGAGAAGCATAAGAAACGCCATCAAATCTGAATATGACATAGCATTGCGCCAAGAAAAATCTCTTGCGAGCGGGCTAGAGCTAATGAAAAGCGCAACATTGGAAGAGCAGAATAAACGCGTTGAGCTTAACCTTTTGGCGCGTGAAGTTGAGACTGACCGCACGCAATATGAAGCTTTGTTGCAGCGCTATGAAGAGGTCAACACCAGCGCAGATATCGTTACCAATAATATCTCTATCATTGACGAAGCGCAGGATGCTCAGAAGATTTTGCCGCGACCTTTTATCAACATGTTGCTTGCTGCATTTATAGGCGCTGCTTTGGCGTTTTTTGCGGCGCTGCTGCGTGAGACATTTGACGATTCAATACGAACACCAGATGATGCTACAAAGAAACTGGGCCTTACCTTATTGGGCACAACGCCAGTTTACAACGACGATGAGCCGATATTAAATACGCTGACTGATCGTAAATCGGCTATTGCAGAAGCATATGCCTCTATCCGCTCTTCACTGGATTTCAGCACATCGCAGGGCGCGCCCAAAACAATCTTGCTGAGCAGTAGCCAGCCAGCAGAAGGTAAATCTACAAGCTCTATCGCCATTGCAGAAAGCTTCGCGCGCGCAGGCAAGAAGACATTGCTGGTTGATGCCGATTTGCGCAATCCCTCGCTCCATCGCTATATGGGCACAGAGAATAATGAGGGTTTTGTAGGCACTTTAACAGGCAATGCCGCATTTGATGATATGGTCTCCAAGCCAGATAATATGCAGTTTGATTTTCTGTCTTGCGGCCCTATTCCTCCCGATCCGACGGAAATTATTGTTAGCCAGGCAATAACCCGCTTCATCAAAACACTTGATGACAAATATGACCATATAATTTTTGACGGACCGCCTGTGATGGGCCTTGCCGATGCACCGCAAATGAGCCGTGCCATAGGCGGGACTGTCTTAGTGGTTGAAGCCGGCCGTATCCGCGGCGGACAAACCAAGTCCGCCGTACGCCGTCTAAATGATGCCAATGCCAATATTCTGGGTCTAATATTGTCAAAATTTGACGGCGCCAGCAGCGGTTATGGTGACTATTATGGCTATCAATATGCCTATGCAAAACGCGATGGAGAATAATGGCGCTCTGGCCAATGATGCACGACATGCTGCGCCCCATCGATTGAAAAAATGGACTGTAATTGGCGGCTTAATCATTTCGGCGATTCTTATTATCGCGGTCCAATTGGGTCAGGCCGCGCTTTACAATAAGCAGTGGGTGTCAGCTTTACTATTTCCCGCAAGCAGCGGAGAGGCTTCTGCCAAAATTGCATCGTCAATGTTAGCGCAGCAGGATATGGATCAGGCAGCGCAATATGCTCAATCCGCATTGAACAGTGCGCTGGTTCATGTTGAAGCATTGCGCACTTTAGGCATTACCAAATTTAACGATGGTGATGAAGAAAATGGCCGCAAACTGGTTTTGCTCTCTGCTGATCTGAGTTGGCGCGATAGCCCTACACAGGCTTGGTTATTTGAAAAATCCCTGTCTAGCGGAGACTATGAGCAAAGTATCCGTCATGCAGATGCATTGCTGCGCAGAAACCGTGCGCGTAAAGAGATTTTTGGTATCTTTGCGCTTGCTGCTAATCGACCTGACCTTGCCCAAATAGTCACGCAGAAAATTGCCAATAACCCGCCATGGCGCGCCAATTTTTTTGCTGATGCGCCCGAAACGATAAACGGCCAATATCGCGGTTTTGATAATATCGTAACGGGTATGAAAAACACAGATGCACCGGCGACTCCCAAAGAATTGGAACCATATACTTCGATGCTGGTTGCCAAGGGCGAAACAGCGAGTGCGCTAAAAAGCTGGGCCAATGCTTTTCCTACGGATAGCGCGATTATATCAGCGAATAAATCTTTATCTCTGCGCTGGGCAACGGGTGACCTTGGTAATTCCATATCGCAAATGGGCTGGATATTGCGGCAAAGCCGGTCATTTGAAAGCTTTGTTACACAGAGCAATTCCGCAGATAGCGCCATGCTCAATCTTAATCTTGATCGCCGCGCTTTGGGCCGCATTACGCAAAGGGCTGTCATTATACCAGCCGGTGAGTTGACGCTTGAAATAGCTAGTGATGCCCAGGATAAAAACGATATGCGCAATCTGCGCTGGTTTTTAGAATGCAATCAGACAAAACCAAATAGTGCCAATGAATTTCCGCTTTTGCCGACAGATGATCCGCTGATCTGGAAAGGCAATATCAATGGCCAATGTGCAGTTTATAATCTGGTTATGGCAGTGAAATTGGGCGGTGTAACAAAGCCTTTATCGCTCAATATTGGTGACATTGTTATTGCTCATAAAAATAAAGCTGACCAATAATATTCTGTCATTATTTTATGCGGATATCGGCAATAACCGGATGATGATCCGATTTATAAAAAGCGCGCCCGGTAAACGCATTTTTTATAGCAAGTTGCTGCTTTACGAAAATATGGTCGATACGTGCAAAGGCCCCTGCAATACCGCTACGTCTTGCAGGGCCGGGAAAGCTACTTCCTGCGCCAAGCCCTGCTGATTTTTGGGCATTGGTCATGACTTTATCCATTATCCCATAGCCCTCATTCCATGGGCTAGAGTTAAAGTCTCCAATAACAGCATCGGGCTTTGCGCGCACAATATTGCGCTGTAACTCATAATAAAATTGTTGGTTTGTCAAAGGCCGATCATATGCTTTCGGCGCTCTTAAGGTCCAAATAGATAATGATCGTTCTGGCATATTAATCTGAGTCGATAATATTTGACTTTCCCGTGCGCTATCAATCGTAATCGGGTAAACGGAAAGCACAGCCAATGCTCCACCTGAAACAGCATGCCATGTTTTGCCGGTTTTTTGTTCTAATGCTGTTTTAAAAGCATTGATGTCATAGACTTCCTGAAGGCCGATAATATCGGCTTCATATTGCGCCAAATGTTCAGCAGTGCCGACCATATCACGATTAAGGCCGCGCAGGGATGCCGACATAATCCGTATATCTGATGCACGTAATTTCTGTTCTTGTGCAGCAAAATTGGTGCCTGAAGGATAAAGCAAAAAAAATGCAGAAAGCCCGATGCCCAATATTGCCCAAAGCCAATATCGACGAAACAGCAGAAAGATCGAGGAGATAATGACACCAACAGCGAAAACCAGTCCTGCTGCATTAATATAGCCAAGATAGGCAATGCTATCACCAAAACTAACCCAAAGCAGCAGCCATGCCAAAACCAATATGACAAATGCAATACCGCTAAATTCAATTATAGCGGTCATTTTTGGTAATATTTGCTGTTTTTTTAACATATGCTCAACCCAATTATCTTCATAGAGAAGATTATACCCTTCACGACAATTCTATTGTAACAATAACCATATAATGCGAGTGGCAAGTTCCAATAGGACCAGCGAAAATCTATATCAACCAATAGCAAGAAAGCACGATTTTGACCCAGAAAATTCTTGTCATTTTTGGCACCCGCCCCGAAGCAATTAAGCTCTTTCCTGTGGTTCACGCATTGGATGCGCTTGATGGGGTTCAGCCTATTGTTTGCGTAACGGCGCAGCACCGCGAAATCCTCGATCAGGTGCTGGAAATTGGCGGTATTGCCCCTGATTACGATCTTGATATTATGCAGCCCGATCAATCGCTTGATGCACTCACTGCGCGCCTGCTCACGAAAATCGGCGCGATTATGGATGAGGTTAAGCCAAACCGTGTAATAGTGCAGGGTGACACGGCCACCGCCATGGTTGGCGCTTTGGCGGCCTATTACCGCAAAATACCTGTCGGCCATGTTGAGGCGGGTTTGCGCAGCTATAATATCTATCACCCATGGCCCGAAGAAGTGAACCGCAAGATGATTGGCACCATTGCCGATCTGCATTTTGCGCCCACTGAAACCTCGGCCAATGCTCTGCTGAAAGAGGCCGTTAATCCTAACTATGTTCACATTACCGGCAATACTGTGATTGATGCGCTGCACTGGGTTACGAAGCGCATAGAAGATAAGCCCGATATGGCGAAAGGTCTGGATGCGCTCAAAACCCGTTTTGCGGGCAAGCGCATCATTGGCGTGACCAGCCATAGGCGGGAGAATTTTGGCGGCGGGCTAGAGAATATCGCCAAAGCCATTGCCGCTATTGCGCGCCGTGATGATGCCGCGCTTATCTTCCCCGTCCACCCCAACCCCAATGTGCGCAAGGTTATGGATGCTGAGCTTGCCGGGCTGGATAATGTCGCAATGATCGAGCCGCTGGATTATCCGCATTTCGTGCATTTGCTATCGATTGTCGATCTGATGCTGACAGATAGCGGCGGCGTGCAGGAAGAGGCCCCTGCGCTGGGCAAGCCGGTATTGGTAATGCGTGAGACAACAGAGCGGCCAGAAGGTGTAGAGGCTGGAACGGCCAAGCTGGTGGGCACTGATTTTGAAGCCATTGTTGCGGCGACTGAAAAGCTGCTCGACGATAAGCAAGAATATGACCGCATGGCGCGCGCGCATAACCCCTTTGGCGATGGCAAAAGCAGTGCGCGCATTGCCCAATTGGTGCTTGATAGCGGCAATAAATAAGACATTTGCAAAATCTGCGTATCTGACCATGACGTGCAGGCTGAAAAAGACTAACCCACTATTAGGGTTATAATCATCTTTTGCAGTTAACGCATCTGAGTCAATCCGCTTCATTAAACGAAAAATGGTATAATTATGCGAAATGAAACAAATCCTTCTGTCTGCGTTATGGGCATGGGTTATATCGGCCTGCCCACTGCGGCGGTTATCGCCAAGGCCGGATGCCATGTGCACG
>CAZAHS010000139.1:0-6424 GCA_964484855.1 uncultured Sphingomonadaceae bacterium
ACGGTTGTGCGTTCGGCATGACGGTTGTGCCTTCGGCATGACGGTTTTGTTTCAGGATGACGGGAGGGAGAGAAAAGCTGCCTTATGCACCCCGCACCGTTCGCCCTGAGCTTGTCGAAGGGCTGCACTTGCAGGAAGAACAACGCTCAAACACGATTAACCCAGACATATATATAATGAGAGGTTTTCATGGATATTCAGAATTTATTCTCGCTTAAAGGGCGCATTGCCATTGTTACTGGCGGCTCGCGCGGTATCGGTAAGATGATTGCAGAGGGCTATATTGCCGCTGGCGCAAAGGTCTATATCACGGCGCGTAAGGCTGAGGTTTGCGATGCAACCGCTGCGCAATTGGGCGATAACTGCATATCACTGCCCGCCGATATTTCCAGCATTGAGGGCGCGCGCGCCTTTGCCAAGCGCTTTGCCGAGCATGAGAGCAAGCTCGACATTTTGGTCAATAATGCAGGGGCCGCATGGGGCGCGGAATTTGCGGATTTCCCTGAAATTGGCTGGGACAAGGTGATGGACCTGAATGTTAAAGCGCCATTCTTTTTGACCCAAGCACTGCATGAACGGCTAAAAGCAGCAGGTAGCGCAGAGGCTCCGGCCAAGGTTATTAACGTCGCATCCATTGATGGCATGCGGGTAAACCCGTGGGAAACATATAGCTATCAAGCGTCAAAAGCGGCGATGATCCAGCTTACCAAGCGCATGGCGGTGCGGCTCCTGAAAGACAATGTGATTGTCACCGGTATTGCGCCCGGCGCTTTTCCATCAGAAATGAACAAGGCGGCGCGCGATGCGGAGGATTTGGTGGCCAAATCCATCCCGTCCAAACGTGTCGGCAAGGCAGAAGACATGGCCGCGGTTGCTATCTATCTGGCAAGCCGCGCCGGCGATTATGTGGTGGGCACCACCATTCCGGTTGATGGCGGCATTGTAAATGCCTTTGCGCCCATGGGGCTGGACCCTGAAGGCAATTAGGCTGCACTCCTTATGCGATAAAAGAGCGCGGTAACAATAGGGCTTGTTCTGGCGAATAAGAGATAGCAACATGCCTGTCTATGTTCGCCAGAGGAGACATTATGATGAAAGCTCGCACCTATATTTTTGCTGCCGCATTAACCCCATTTCTTTTGATAGGGGGCAGCATGGCCGGATTGGCGCAAGATAATCAGGAGACGGCTGAGCAGCAGCTTGATGACTTTTCAGATATTCAGCAAGAGCTAGAAGATGCTGACAAAGATGCCGAAGATAATCAGGCCGGTGATAATGGAGAAGCGTCAGATACGCCAGAAACGCTCCCTAACCCTGAAACGGATAGTGGTAGCGTCGTGGCGCAGTCTGAAGAAGGTCTTGCCCGTATTGCCAAAGTAATTGACCGTGTTGATGACGATGCAACACGCGACGGCAATAGCTGGCAATTGACGATTGATGAACGGCAGATGTTGGTGGTGACCGATGTAAATGCGGGGCGCATGCGCATCATGACCCCTATTGCGGCTATTGAGGATTTGCCAGAAGGCGGTCTGCTGCGCCTGATGCAGGCCAATTTTGATAGCGCGCTTGATGCCCGCTATGCTGTGGCGCAAGATCTGGTCTGGGGCACTTTCATCCACCCCTTGCCCTCTTTAACAGAACGCGATTTCGCCTCTGGCTTGCTACAGACAAAAACTGTTGCCGATACATTTGGCACCACTTTCTCTAGCGGTGCCATTACCTTTGGCGGCGGTGACAGCAATGCAATTATTACCGACCAATTAGAAGAATTGCTGAAAGAGTTAGAGAAAGAAAACGCAATTTGAGGCGGATGCGGTGAACCAGATTTTACGTTAAAATAACGGGGCAAAGCTCGCAAAATGGCGAGAAATATGGTAACACGGCGTAACGTTATGAAAGGACCATATATGATTATCCGCTCGCTTATCACTGCTTCGCTCACTGCAACCGCTCTGTCTGGATTGGCATTGCAGCCGGTTGCCGCTGCTGCTCCGGCACCTTTGGTACAGGGGTTTTCGGTCAAAGGCGCATTGGCAGGGGCCTCTGATTCCGCGCTGGACAAATTATCAGAACCTGGCGCTTTTTATGGTGATAAGGCTGTTCGCGTCTTGTTGCCCGGTCCGCTTAGAAAAGCCAGCAGCTTGCTGCGCTTCACCAGCAATGCCGGCCTGACCAAAGATATTACCAAGAATATCAACAAAGCCGCTGGATTGGCCGCACAAGAAGCCAAACCCATTTTTCGCGCAGCCATTGATAATCTTTCGCTAAGTGATGGAGTTGGCATTGCGACAGGCGGCAAAACCGCTGCAACTGACTATTTGCGCTCTACATCGGGTGTTGAGCTGCGCGGTAAAATGCGTCCATTAATCACTGCGGCGCTCACCGAAGTGGGCGTTTACGATCAAATGTCCAAATTACAGTCTTTAGGACCAGTGGCACGGCTTGCGGGCGCAGATGTCTCTTCCGATGGCATTACAGATAGCGTTACAGAACAGGCGATGGACGGTATCTTTACTTATATCGGCCAAGAAGAGGCCAATTTCCGCAAAAATCCACTTGAAAAAGGCAAGGGCGCGCTGGGTAAGATTTTCGGCGGCTAAATTCTCACAGCGTATTTTAGGCGTAACCGGCCTTGTTTAGTCTGGCGGCGTTAGGTCGCGGACGAAATCAATAAGGCCGGTTTGCCGCGCGCGGCGCATGCGTTCAGCGTGTAATATTTTGCAGACTTTTTTGAAACACGCATTCACATCATCATTGATGACAACAAAATCATAGCCATCCCAATGGCTTATCTCGCTTTTCGCTTGGGCCATGCGCCGCGCAATAACCTCTTCGCTATCGGTGCCGCGATTGCGCAGCCGGTCGTGCAATTGTTCGATAGATGGCGGAAGAATGAAAACACGCACCACATCACCCTCAGCGCGTTGATAAAGCTGCTGCGTACCCTGCCAATCAATATCAAACAGAAAGTCATTGCCGTCTTTCAGGCCCTGTTTCACCGCAGCTTTTGGCGTGCCATATTTATGGTCAAATACATGCGCCCATTCCAGCAGGGCATTATCATCAACCAACGCCTGAAATTGTTCATCATCAATGAAATGATAATCAACTCCATCCACTTCGCCTTCACGCCGCGGGCGCGTGGTGACGGATACGGAAAGGCTAATCTCTTCATCGCTTTCCAATATCATTCGCGCAATGGTGGATTTACCAGCGCCGGAAGGGGAGGAGAGAATGAACAAAAGGCCGCGCCGTTGTAGCTCTTCCTGATGTGTTGCGTTTTTTTGTGTTGCTAAAGTCATAGCCCTATTGGCCGCAACACGCCGCCAAGGTCAAGACTTGCGGGGCGGCTTCAAACCAGATTTTTTGCTATTTTCCGGATCGGCTTTATCTGGCAAAGTATCTGCGATGCTGCTGCCTTGTTCCGGCAATCCATGTGCCGATGCATCCGATTTTTGGGCCTGACCAGCTTTTGCAGGCCGCGCTTTGCGCACATCATACCAGTTTTTGGCCAGAAACCCCGCGCCGAGCAAAAGCGCCCCTGGAAGAGATTTGCGTGCAACACGCGTGGCAGCAAAGGCGATGACGCTGTTGCCAAGGCCGTTTTTCGTGCCTTGCTTACGCGCTGCAGAAATCACCATTCCTGAAACAAGGCTGTGCACCAAGGGGTCATTTAGAACAGTTTTGGCTGCTTTCATAAGCGGCTTGTCTTTTCTGGCCGTTTCATCCTGCGCAGCATCATTATTGGCCGATAATTTTGCCGGTCCTTCGCTTTTGGATGTGTCAATTTTGCGTGCCATGGGCGAGCCGAATTATTTCTTACGGCCGAAATCAACCGTTACCACGTTGGAATCATCGCCATCATCGGTCTTATTAGCATCGACAGGATGGTCATTTTCCGCTTCTTCATGCGGTTCAGGTTCGCCTTCTGCATCGCTAACATGGAATTGCAGGCCAAAATCAACAGCAGGATCCACAAAAGCGGTTACTGCGGAATAGGGTATGAACAAATCAGCGGCGATCTGGTTGAAGCTAAGGCCGACAGAAAAATGCTCTTCCTCAACTTTTAAATCCCAATATTTATTTTGTAAAACAATCGTCATTTCATCAGGGAAACGCTCCATCAAACGCTTTGGGATGGAAACACCGGGTGCATGGGTTTTGAAAGTGATGTAAAAATGATGTTCACCGGGCAGGCCAGCATCACCAATTGTGCTCAGCACCCTTCCAATAACGGCGCGCAGGGCGTTTTGTACGATTTCATCATATGGAATCAGGCTATCAGGGGCATCATCACTCATATTGTAAAAATGAACCCTAGATGCGGCGCGGTCAAGAAGATTGCTGGCAAAATATAAGAAAGACGCAAAGCTTTTGCTTTTGAGCAGCACTTATAAGGAAATGCGTCCAATCAGCCCGCGTCTATGGGCTTGCGTCTTTGGGCATCGCAATTATAGGAAGCAAGCATGAGAACAGCCACAATCAGCCGCACCACAAAAGAAACCGACATTCAGATTGCCGTCAATCTGGATGGCACAGGCCAATATGATGTTAGCACAGGCATCGGATTTCTGGACCATATGGTGGAGCAGTTTTCGCGCCATTCGTTGATTGATGTCACTTGCCGGATCAAAGGTGATTTGCATGTTGACCAACATCACACGGTTGAAGACAGCGCCCTGGCCATTGGTCAAGCCATAGCCGAGGCATTGGGGACAAAAGGCGGCATTATGCGCTATGGCAGCGCTTATTCACCAATGGATGAGACATTAAGCCGTGTTTCGGTGGATATTTCGGGGCGGCCCTATCTGGTGTGGAAGGCGGGTTTTAGCCAGCCAAGGCTGGGTGAGATGGACACCGAGCTGATAGAGCATTGGTTCCATTCTGTGTCGCAAACGGCGGGGCTGACGCTGCATATCGAATTGCTGCATGGCCAGAATAACCACCATATTTCAGAAAGCATTTATAAGGGCTTTGCGCGCGCCATGCGTCAAGCGGTGGAAATTGATCCGCGTAAAGGCAATGCGATACCCAGCACCAAGGGCGTGCTGTAAAGGGTCTGATGATAATGAGCGAAAATATTGCTCTGATTGATTATGGCGCAGGTAATTTGCGCTCTGTCCACAATGCCTTGCGCGCGGTGGGCGCTGCGCCGGATGTGACCGCTGATCCGCAAAAAGTGCTGGCAGCGGATCGCATTGTCTTGCCGGGTGTTGGCGCATTTGCTGCATGCTATAATGGACTGGCGGCGATTGAGGGCATGATTGACGCTTTGGAACAGCGGGTGCGGCGCGGCGGGGTGCCATTTCTGGGGATTTGTGTCGGTATGCAATTGCTGGCCGATGCCGGTATAGAGCATGGCCGCCATAAAGGGCTGGGCTGGATTGGCGGCGAAGTGCGGCCCATTACGCCGCAGCCCAATATAAAAGTGCCGCATATGGGCTGGAACGATGTTAAGCCTATGGGCGATCATCCGGTGTTGGCGGCGGGGGAAGCCTATTTTCTGCATGGCTATCATTTTGCTGCGGCTAATAAGGCCGATATTGCCGCATCAACCGATCATGGCGGTGCTTTGACCGCAGCCATAGCGCGTGACAATATTATTGGTGTGCAATTTCACCCTGAAAAGAGCCAGCAATATGGGCTGGCCCTGCTTGAAAGGTTTCTGGCATGGTCAATCTAAGATGCGTTCATAACCCCGTTATTGATGCGCGCAAAAACCCGTTAATCCTTAGCTCGTCGAAGGATCTTTCTTACATATGCGCAGATATGATAGAGGCACTTCGACAAGCCCAATGCGAACGGACCCCAATGCGAACGGACTTGGTAATTTGGAGCCTAAGCAAATGATTGTTTTCCCCGCAATTGATCTTAAAGGCGGCGAGGTGGTTCGCTTGGCCGAGGGTGATATGGACCGCGCCACCGTTTATGGCGATGACCCTGCGGCACAATCCTTGCTGTTTGCACAAGCAGGCGCTGAGCATTTGCATGTTGTCGATCTGGACGGCGCATTTGCTGGTGAGGCGCGCAATGCCGATGCTGTAAAAGCGATTATCGCCGCTTTTCCCGGGCATATTCAATTGGGCGGCGGCATTCGTGATCGCGCTGCGGTTGAAGGCTGGTTTGATCTGGGCGTGGCGCGGGTGGTCATCGGTACGGCGGCGCTGAAAGACCCTGATTTTGTACGCGATATGGCGCGTGAATTTGAAGGCGGCATCGTGGTGGCCGTGGATGCGCGTGACGGTTTTGTGGCGACCGAAGGTTGGGCCGATGTGTCTGACATTTCGGTGCATGATATGGCGCGGCGCTTTGAGGATGCGGGCGTTGCCTCCCTTTTGTTCACAGATGTGGGCCGCGATGGCTTGCTAAAAGGCTGTAATATCGACGCGACGGTGGAGCTGGCGCGGCGCTGTGATATTCC
>CAZAHS010000140.1:0-4569 GCA_964484855.1 uncultured Sphingomonadaceae bacterium
ATAGATGGCGTTGTGCGCGCACCTTCTGAATTTTCAATAACCTTGGGTTTATCGCCGTCCATAACGGCGACACACGAATTTGTTGTACCAAGGTCGATACCAATAACTTTTGCCATAAGATCCTCAATCTCATTTAGAAATAATAAGATAGGCTTGCCGTAACGACAAACCCGCCCTTCCCATTCGCGATATAGGAGCAGTTTTGCTTGGCACAAGTGCTGCACCTATTTAGGATGTGCTGAATTCGCATCCATCTTTCACAACAAAGGAATAATAGTGAAATATTTCAACATCCCCATGATGTTCCTACCCATGGCTATGCTGGCAATAGGGTTAAGCGCGTGCCAGTCTGAAACGCCGGATAAAGCCCCTGCATTAATTGCCTCGGGCGCAGAAATTAGCCTTTCCCCAATTGAAGGCAGGCCAGCAGCAGCATATTTCACTCTTATAGCGCAAGGGCGCGATGCCGTCTTGGTAGGCGTTGATATTGCCGGTGCAGAGCGCACTATGCTGCACCAGACCATTACAGAAAATGGCATTAGCAAAATGGAAGCATCACCTTCCTTTTCGGTAAAATCTGGCGAAAAGCTGGTTTTTGAACGCGGCGGGAAGCATGTGATGGTCTTTGGCCTGAAAGACGTTGCTCCAGAGCAAAATGTGGCCATGACCCTACGCTTTGAAAATGGAGAAACATTGGCGGTTGAGGCCATCGCAAAAGCGCTAAGCGCACCAGCAAAAGCGCAGTAAAACCGATGCGCCGCTGCATGACCGAGGGCGAGATTGCCATGACCAGATCGGTCTTTGGCGATGCTATATCATGTGATGATACCCAAATATGCCGCAGCAAATGGTTCCCCTTCCACCCGCGCAAGACAGTCATGGCGCCCACTGGCAATATCCATTTTCACCCCAAAAGCGCGCTTTGGAAAGAAGATTATAGTCAGACAAATCTGGCGCTTCGCGGCCTGTTCATTCATGAAATGGTGCATATTTGGCAACATCAAAAAGGCATTTGCCTGCCCATTAAGCGCCATGCCTTTTGCCGTTATGATTACAGCCTGAAACCCGGTTGGAAACTGGAGCGCTATGGCATAGAGCAGCAAGCGGAAATTGTCCGCCACGCCTATATATTGCGTGAGGGCGGCGCGGTACCAGGCGCGCCGCCTTTGGCGCAATATGCTGGAATACTACCCTTTGCGCCGTGGAGAGATGATAGCAAAGCGGCATAATTGGCTCTTCCAATTGTCGGCAAGGGGCGTATCTGCCCCATATGACAGTCACTCCATTATCTGGGCATGAGTCGCCGCTTTTGGCTGCGTCTGAAAAAGGCTGGCGGCATGAACTGCGCGCCACGCTTTCGCTTGCCTGGCCATTGGTGCTCACCAACGTCACCATGTCAATGATTGGCGCCACTGATGTATTGATGATCGGTTGGCTGGGCGGCAAGGATTTAGCAGCGGCCACTATCGGTTTTAATCTGTGTATGATGGTCGCATTATTCTGCATGGGGCTGGTCACTGCCTCTGCGCCTATGATGGCCAGCGAAATAGGCCGCAAGGCAAATTCTGTGCGTGATATTCGCCGCACCTTCCGGCAGACATGTTGGATGGCAGGCTCGGTAATGCTGCCCATATGGCTGATATTATGGAATGGAGAAGCGATATTGCTGTTGCTTGGCCAAACCCCTGTTCTTGCTGCCAAGGCAGAGGGGTATATCCGCAGCTATATGTTTTCCATTCTGCCTTTCTTACTGCTCATTGCCGCGCGCAATTTCCTCTCTGCGCTGGAGCGGCCCATATGGTCGCTGATAGTGGGTGTTGCAGGCGTGTTGGTGAATATAGCCATTAATTATACATTGATTTTCGGCAATTTTGGGTTCCCGGCTTTTGGCATAATAGGGGCAGGCATTGCCTCTATTCTTAGCAATATGATGATGTTTATCGCTATGGTGATTGTTATTAGCAAAGACAGGCAGTTTCGCCGCTACCGCTTATTTGGCAATTTCTGGCGGGCCGATTGGCCGCGCTTCCGGCAATTATGGGCGCTTGGTCTGCCCATTGCCGTGACCCTAGGTTTAGAGGGCGGAGTTTTCAGCATCGCCGCATTGTTAATGGGCTGGATAGACACGCTGGCGGTTGCCGCCCATGCGATAGCCCTTCAAATCGCATCGCTCAGCTTCATGGTGCCTATGGGCATTGCGCAAGCCACAACAGTGCGGGTCGGCATAGGCCATGGCCGCAAAGACCCTGCGCATATTAGCCGCGCCGGATGGACAGGTTTTACCGTTGGTACTGGCTTTATGGTGGTGATGGCGCTGTTTATTTTGCTATTTCCAGCGCAATTGGCTGGGCTTTTCCTTGACCAAGGCAAGCCCGACACCCCTGCGGTTCTGGCATTGGCGGTGGAGTTTCTGTTTATCGCGGCAATTTTTCAAATAGTGGATGGCGCGCAGGTTATTGGCGCGGGCATGCTGCGCGGCCTGCATGATACCCGCATACCCATGTTCATCGCTGCTTTCGGCTATTGGGGCATTGGCATAGGTGTCGGCGCATGGCTGGCCTTTGGCGCAGGCTGGCGCGGTGCTGGCCTTTGGACAGGCCTTGCCTCAGGCTTGGCCGCAGTGGCCGTTCTCATGGTTATCCGCTGGATGATGCGGGAGCGTCTCAATTTGGTTTCCCGCGCCCTTTAGGGCTACACCGCATAAGTAATGAATTGATCTTTACCTCTTTATAGTTCGGCCATGCTGGGCGGTTGGCAAAAGCGAGAAGCCAATGCGAAGGAAAAGACTCGCAGCATATTTGCGCCTTAATATTACGATATCGAAATTAAAAGGTGCGCAATTCCCAAAAAATACAGAAATTTAGCTAAATGTTCAAGGTGCACGATAAAAAAATGTTCTCAAATAACTAAAATTTGCTCAGGTAAATGCAGAAAAAATGGAAGAGTATTTAACTGTTCGAGACGGAACACAGCGCGCTGAGTCAGCAAATAATTTCAGCTATTTAATTCTAAGGTCGCGGCCAAATCGCGGCCTTAGAATTTGTTAGTAGCGCATCTATCTCCAGCATACTGACCTAAATATATTTTGCTAAAATTAATTGAATATAATCCGTCAAAAAACTGTTTTTTGATATACAGGCTCAAAAAACTCAACGAAAACAGGCTTATCTGGAACATATTTGTTGCTTTGGAGCAATGTTTTAAAAGGGTGAAAGAACATGAAAAAATTTCCAATTGCTTGTGTCGTCGCTGGCTGCGCCTTAGTCTCCTGCACACAGCAACCTGCACAAAATGATAGCGGGCAGAGCTTTGAGGAGCAATTGTCCGAGCATTTGCTGGCTAATCCAGAAATAGTCGAGGCCGCTTTAATAGAGCTACGCGATCGCAAAGTTGCGGAAAAAGACGCTTCAACTGCAAAGCTATTAAATGCGAATGCCAAAAGCATCAAAACAGACCCGAAAGATTATAGCTTGGGACCTGCCAATGCGCCTATCACCGTTGTTGAATATTTCGATTATCGCTGCGGCCCGTGCCGTGGTTCGGCGGATGGCTGACCTCTCTTCCTGCAAAATTTAATGGCAAGGTCAAAGTCGTGTTTAAAGAATTCCCCATTATCTCTGACCAGAGTCAGCAAGGCGCTATCGCAGCCTTAGCAGCGGGCCGCCAGGGGAAATATGTCGAAATGCATAAGGCTTTGATGCAAGACACATCCGATATGTTGCCGGAGGATCTTGCGAAAATTGCCGGAGAGCTCAATCTTGATGTGGCGCAGTTTAAGGCTGATCTTAATGATAAAGCCTTGGCAAAGCAGGTTGATGAAAACATTAAACTGGCGACAAAAACCGGTACCGATTCAACACCATCCTTTGTCATTGGCGACAAACTTTTCTCAGGCGGTGATCGAACCAAAATCGAAGAGAAAATCACAAAACTTTCGGCTACATAAAATGCCTTCTAACGGCCATGCTTTGATGATGCATATGCTATAATCTGCGGCACATAGTTCATCAAAGCAATGGCCATTTTTTTGATGGTGGCGCATTGCCTAATGCGGGAGCGGCTGGATTTGGTGCCGTATGGCCGAGCATAATAAGGTTATGTCGCATTAGCTTATGTTTAATGCTTCCCTTTTAATTTGTTGGCATGGAACACCCACTAAAATTTACCGCCGATAAGGAATTGCCTGAAGGATGTAATATTTTGGAGCGCGCTATCCTCCTTAAAAAATGGCAATCTTCGCGCGGCGCATTTATAGATAAATGTTGTGAGGGTGAACGCAGAATTCGGCACATTTATGAGTGCTTAAATGGACAGCCTCCAGCAGATAAAGCTGTCTCAGGTACGTTAATACACGCCATCCTGTGTGAAGAAAAACTACCCAAGACTCTAACTGAAAAACAATATTCAGTTTTGAAGTCACAAGTCGGAAAGTTTCAAGAATTTTGGACAATCAGAGGGGAACTGGCGCATTCAACAGCGCAAGCTGTTTCACTGGATGGACATGTATTTGCTTTAATACTTAGCAATGCCCGAAAAACGAAAAACGGACCGCTAAAAAGCGTATTTCTG
>CAZAHS010000140.1:4579-6395 GCA_964484855.1 uncultured Sphingomonadaceae bacterium
TCGAATACCGTAAATCGCCTTAAGCAATTCGCGGAAAAACTCTCCCCCTAATGCCCATTAATCCGGTTTCTTCGCCACGCCAACATAGGCCGCGCGCAGCAAGCGATCCTTAATCATATAGCCGGTTTGCATTTCCTGCACGATGGTGCCTGGCTCATGCTCATCACTTGGTATTTCGATCATCGCCTGATGCTGATTGGGGTCTAGCGGCAAGTGCATAGCGGGAATGCGCGTAATATTATGCTTGGTGAACACGCTTTCCAGCTCGCGCCCAGTGGCCAGCAGGCCATTGACCAGCCCTTTCCACTTTTCATCTTCGCGGATTTCTTCAGGGATGGCATCAAGTGCGCGCGCCAAATTGTCAGATACCGACAAGATATCACGAGCAAAACCGGTTGCTGCATAATTGCGCGCATCTTGCGCCTCTTTTTCCATCCGGCGGCGCACATTTTGCGTCTCGGCATGGGCATAAAGCGCTTGCTGCTTAGCCTCGGCCAGCTCTGCCTCCAATGCGATTATGCGCGCAGTTTTCTCATCTTGCATATCTTCGGTATCAGCAACGTCATCATTGTGTGCGCCGCCATCTTGCAATTCCTCTGGCACGCCTTCCATTTCTTTTGCGGCATCTGCGGCCAATTGCTCGTCATTGTTCATATCATTATCATTATTGATCATGTGTCTCGCCAAAACCCTCTGAAAATTATTTGAGCAGCCGGGTAAGGCTGCGTGCTGTAAAATCTACCATGGGAACGACACGGGCATAGTTCAAGCGTGTTGGGCCAATAACGCCAACAACACCAACTACGCGCCCCTCTCCATCTCTATAAGGCGCGGCTATCACAGACGAACCGGAAAGCGAAAACAATTTATTCTCTGCCCCGATGAAAATACGCGTCGATTTTGCCTCACGCGCGGTTTGTAACAGGCTGGCAATCTCTTGCATTTCCTCAAGTTCGCCCAGCAATTGGCGAACCCGCTCAAGGTCGCTAACTGCATCATTGTCCAGCAAATTAGCCTGCCCCCGCACAATCAGCACGGGCCGCTCGCTGCTATCTTCTGACCATATAGCAATGCCCTTCGCCACCAAATCGGCGCTGGCCGCATCAATGGCCTGTCGCTCTCTCAAAATCTGGTCAAGCATCGCGGATTTTGCTTCAGACAAGCTACGCCCGGCAAAATTGGCAGTTATAAAATTCGCTGCTTGCTCCAAAACAGAGGGCGGCAGCGGTACATCAACATGTAATATGCGGTTTTCCACACTGCCATCTTGATCGACTATCACCGCCAATATCTGGTGGTCAGACAGGCGCACAAAGCTGCATTGGCGCAGCACCGGCTCGCGCTTAGGCACCATCACCACCCCTGCACATGCCGAAAGGCCGGACAAAGCGGTTGTTGCAGCGGCCAGCGCATCCTCTATTGGTCCATCGCCGGCCATTTGCCGTGCTATGATCCGCTGTTCCTCGGCGCTAGGCTGTGCCACCTGCATCATGCCATCAACAAATAGGCGCAGACCCAATTCGGTTGGCATGCGCCCCGCACTGGTATGCGGCGCCGCCAAAAGCCCCACTTCCTCAAGATCCTGCATCACATTACGAATTGACGCCGGTGACAGATTGACGTCAGATTTTTTGGAAATAGTGCGCGAGCCTACCGGGCTGCCGCTATCAATAAAGCTCTCAACCACAATGCGGAATATATCGCGGGTGCGATCATCCATATCTTTAAGCGGGGTATCCGTCATAACATATATTTAGGGCTAATCATGCTGCGGCTCAAGCCTTGCATTAGCGGGCATGTAGGTTATTCCCGCCGC
>CAZAHS010000141.1:0-6338 GCA_964484855.1 uncultured Sphingomonadaceae bacterium
CGACAGCCGCACCATTTTGGGGGAGCAAGGCGCGGAGCAGCTCTTGGGCAAGGGCGATATGCTCTATATGCCCGGCGGCAAACAGCTTAGCCGTGTGCATGGGCCGTTCGTTTCTGATGATGAGGTGCGCCGCGTGGCCGATCATTGGCGCGAACAGGGCCAGCCTGATTATGTGCAGTCGGTCACTGAGGAGCCAGCCGATGGCGGCTTTGCGCTGGACGGAGCAACGATTGACGATAATCCGGAAAATGAACGCTATCGCCGCGCCTGCCAAATGGTGTTTGAAAGCCAGAAAGCATCAACCAGCTGGCTGCAACGCCAATTGCGCGTCGGCTATAACACTGCGGCCCGCCTGATCGAACAGATGGAAGAAGACGGCCTGGTCAGCGCCCCCGACCATGTCGGCCGCCGCGAAGTGTTCAGGGACAGGGACGGCAATCCTTTATAGGGTTGGGATTATTTTGATAAGGGATAGCCGATGAATTGGCAGCGTTTCGCAAAAGTGGTCGGCTCATTTGGCTTGTTAGTCTGGTCAACATATGCCGTGGCGTGCACTTGCGCATATGGCGGCGTTTTTGAGGAATATTCCAAAGACGCTACCGTCGTCGAGGCAACTATAGTCTCTTATGGGAATAAGCTCTCGCATAATGAAGCATTATACTCCAACATGACAATCAGAATTGACAAAATAATAACCGGAAAACTAAAATACGAAACTGTAATATTGCGCGGCGATCCGGGGGATGAATGCCTTACCTACATCAATTCAGGGATTTATAAGATAGGCAGTAAACATTTGATCGCCATTTTCGATACAGCCAAGGAACAGGACCTTGCAGGCTGCGGCGAAGTTTCTGTGCGCGTGCTTGATCATATCGTGAAAGGCGTCCGTTATGAAGACGGCAAAGTCATTCGCTACACCAAGGATTATAAAACCTTTATAAAGGAACTGCGCGACACATCGCGGATATAGACTCTAATCTTTAGCGAGAGCCAAAACATCCTGCATAAGAAATAATTGCAAGAAATACTCCTCACCGAGTACCTTAATCATTATACGCCGTTCCCACATGCATAAACGCTACTCAAGCGTGATTGTTATCACGGATAGAACGGACAATTTATATGTAACTGCTCCTCAATCAACGAAAGGGAACAGTAACATGAAGAGCTATATATCTGGTCTAGCATTGGCCGCTTCGGCGGTCATGGTTATGGCACCATCCACCGCCATTGCTTCTGAGGGAGAGATGATTGGGAGTTGGACCGACCGTAAGGGCACTAATTTTATTTTCATGTCTGGCGGTAAGGGAAAGATTGAACAAACGCGTCCTATTAACGGCAATCCAGGCAAAATCACAACAGAGATTTCGTGGTCGTTAAACAGTGCTGGCGACAAATTGACCTATAAATTCATTTCTATAACTCTATCTGGGTCTGCTGGCTATGATCAAACCAAGCCAGCGAACGGCAAGTCATACACTGTCAGCGTTGTCATCAATAGCAACAAATTGCAGATCAATGGTAGCGATTGGTATAAATCTTAGAGCGCTCTCTGTTTGTAACCCTCCCCTCAAATCAGCTTGTTCACTGCCTCTATAAAGGGGCCGATGCTGACGGGTTTTGAGATATAGCCTTCTGCTCCGGCGGCGCGGATGCGTTGTTCGTCGCCGGTTCCGGCATAGGCGGTGACGGCCAAGATGGGGATGGATTTTAGCGTCTTGTCGGCCTTTATGGCCTCGATCAGCTCCAGCCCGCTAATATGCGGCAATTGTATATCCATAATCATCAAATTGGGGATGAACTCGCGCGCTTTGTCCAGCACTTCGCGGCCATCGGCAACCGGCTCCACGCTATAGCCATGGGCGCGCAGCAGGTCGCAAAATAATTTGCGGTTCAGATCATTATCTTCGACCACCAAAATCCGTTTTGCCATAGCTGTTTTATTCCGTCCCTCTGGCCTTTTTGCCCAAAATTCTTGCGCCGTGATATTACGCTCTTGCCGCTGGCCTGCCTTCATGGCACTTGAAAGACAGGCTATGCATCACACATGATGTTTTCACCTGATACAGGCAAACCGGCCATGATTGCCAGCCATCAATGCGCTGCTATCATGCAAACATCAAGCGAGCACCGCCAAAATATGGCCGATCCTTTTCAAAAATCTGTTGGTAGCAAATCAGCCGATAGCGGACCGGCCGATATTATTGCGCTGCAAGTGCTGGCCTGGGTGATTGCCGATGATAATCGCAGCCAGCGCCTGCTGGACATGACCGGCCTGTCGATAGATGATTTGCGAGAGCGCGCAGGCTCGGCCGAAGTGCTGTCTGCGCTCATGGGCTGGCTGGCATCGCATGAACCCGATTTGCTGGCCGCATCGGACGATCTTAACATTCCGCCCGAACATTTGGCGCGGGCCATTCACCAACTGGACGGATAAAGACGCTTTATGACCAAACCCCTGCTGATTACCGATTGTGATGAAGTGCTGCTGCATATGGTGGTGCCGTTTAGCGAATGGCTGGATGAAGAGCATGGCATAGATTTTTCCATGCAGGGCGGTGATTTTGCCAATGCGCTGACGGATCGTAAGACCGCCAAAATTGTTGAGCCGCAGCGTATATGGAGCTTGCTTGGCGGCTTTTTTGATACTGAAATGCACCGCCAGAAACCAATTGCAGGGTCAGTGAATGCCCTTGTCGAAATCAGCAAAATTGCCGATGTCGCCATTCTGACCAATTTGATGGATGACCGCCGCGATGCCCGCGCAGAGCAATTGGCGGCCTTTGGCATTCACCACCCTGTGCACACCAATCAGGGGCCAAAGGGTGAGGCGCTAAAGCGTATTATTGCTGATTATCAGCCCAGCGTGGCGCTGTTCATTGACGATCTGCCGCAGCATCATGATTCTGTTGGAGAGGTCGCGCCTGATACGTGGCGGCTGCACATGATTGGCGAGCCGCAGGTTGCGCCGCATTTTAACTGCGCACATATGGCCGGCCATGCCCATGCGCGGATTGACCAATGGGATGCCGCCCTGCCATGGATATTAGAGCGTTTTGCGGCTGGCGAACCGGCCAGCGCGCCGCAATCCGCCGCTGCCTGATACGCCCCAAAGATAAGGACCCGATATGACCGGAAACATTGATGCGCGCCTAAAAGAATTGGACATCACCCTGCCTGAAGCGGCTGCGCCTGTAGCATCTTATAAAGCCTATGTGATCAGCGGGGGCTTTTTGTATATTTCCGGCCAATTGCCCTTTGTCGATGGCGTTTTGGTGACGGGCAAACTGGGTGATCGGCTAGATGTTAATGCAGGTTATAATGCCGCATATTATTGCGGCATTGGCCTGATCGCGCAGATGAAAGCGGCTTTGGGCGGCGATCTGGACCGCGTTGAAAAAGTCGTCAAGCTGGGCGGTTTTGTTGCCTGCACTGCCGATTTTACAGACCAGCCGAAGGTGATTAACGGCACGTCCGACCTGATGCAGAAGGTCTTTGGTGAGAAGGGTGAGCATGCGCGCAGTGCGGTGGGTGTGCCTGCGCTGCCGCTCAATGCGTCTGTCGAAGTGGACGCTATTGTCGCCATCGCCCCATAAAGGCATATTGCCGACAATGAACCCGTCCGATGTCATCCATGCCGCCATTGCCAGCACTTTTGGCGATCTGGACCATGATGAATGGGACGCGCTGAACCGGGCCAGCGGCGATAATCCTTTTACCAGCGCTGCATTTTTGTCGGCGCTGGAGGATTCTGCCAGTGTTGGCGCAGGGACAGGCTGGCAACCGGCCTATCTGACCATAAAGGATGAGGCAGGCAAACTTGCCGCTGCTATGCCCAGCTATCTAAAAGGGCATAGCCAGGGCGAATATGTGTTTGACCATAGCTGGGCGCATGCTTTTGAAGCGGCGGGCGGGCAATATTATCCGAAAATACAAATTGCATCGCCCTTCACGCCGGCAACTGGTTCGCGCTTGCTGGTCGCAGATGAAAAATGGCATTTGCCGCTCATTGCTGCGGCGCAGAATTTCACGGTGCAGAATGAATTTTCTTCTGCCCATGCGACATTTTTAAGCGATAAAGAGCGCGCAATATTTTCAGAAGCGGGCTGGCTGATGCGCAGCGATACGCAATTTCACTGGACCAATGATAATTACCGCGATTTTGATGATTTTCTGGCCAGTTTTGTCTCACGCAAACGCAAGGCGGTGCGCAAAGAGCGCGCGCGTGCGCAGGCCGATGTTGAGATTGTCCGCCTGTCCGGCGCGGATATAACCGAAGCGCATTGGGATGCGTTTTGGATATTTTATCAAGATACCGGCATGCGCAAATATGGCCGCCCTTATTTAACCCGTGAAGCGTTCAGCCTGATGGGGCAGCGCATGGGCGATAAGATTATCATGGTGCTGGCGCTATTGGATGGGGAGCCGGTTGCGGGCGCACTTAATTTTGCGGGGCCGGACGCGCTTTATGGCCGCTATTGGGGCTGCACCCAGCAGATTGACTGTCTGCATTTTGAATTATGCTATTATCAGGCCATTGATATTGCCATTCAGCGCGGGCTGAAACGGGTGGAGGCTGGCGCGCAAGGCGGGCATAAGCTGGCGCGCGGTTATGCGCCAATGACCACATGGTCCGCTCATTATCTGCCAGATCCAGGCTTTCACCGCGCAGTTGCAGATTTTTTGGAGCAAGAACGCGGTGCCGTTGCGCAAGATCAGCAATTTCTGGGCACGATGGCTCCGTTCCGCAAGGGGAATGGCTGATCTGTTAATTTCTGCGCTTCTATAGTCTTGCTATAATTGCGATGGGCGTGCTTCGACAGGTTCAGCACTAGCGGTTATTAACGCAGCTTGATGTGTATTACGCAGCGCGCTGTTCGCGGATTTGGCCCAGCCATGCACGGGCTTGGCGCTGTGCTTCGGCGATTTCGCGGGCTGTCATTTCATCGGCTATTTCTGCGCGGCAATTTTGCGCTTCTTCATGGCCGTTTACTGCCGCCAAGTTAAACCATTTATGCGCTTCGATCATATCCATATCCAAACCGTCCGTACCGGTTGAATAGGCCACGCCCAGATCAAAATAGGCGCTAATATCGCCATTGGCTGCATCTGCCAATTTTGTTTCGAGCAGAAAATTTGCGCTCTTCATACTGTTTGCCATTTGTCATTACCCCGTTGTTTTTTCTAACTACGAGACTGACGATCGGCCTTAGGTATCAACAAATGGTTAACAGCGCGGCGGCTTTTGGAAACCTTTTGCGCAAACCCGCATAAATTTGCCGGTTTCTACACATGTTAGATGATGTAAAAAGTTAATATATGCTCTTATCCTCCGCGCCAAAGCAGCGGCATATTGTCGATAAGACGGGTTTTCCCGATATGCGCAGCGGCCAGCAGACGCAAATTTGCGCCAGCTTTCAGCGCATCATAATCAGGTTCTGCTAGCGTATCCGCCATGCGTATTTCTGCATAATCAATGGTGTGAAAGCCCGCTACGGACAGCGCGGATTGCAATTGCGCCAGCGCTGCATCAACTATGCCGCCACTTTCTATATCGGCAATGGCCGCCATCATAGCATTGGGCAGGGTGGTCGCTGCGGCCCGCTGATCCACTGTTAAATAGGCATTGCGTGACGACATGGCCAGCCCGTCCGCCTCTCTCACAGTTGGCACACCTTCAATCGCCACGGGCATATCCAGATCGCGCACCATGGTTTTTATCACGGCTAGCTGCTGATAATCCTTCTCGCCAAACAGCGCGATATCCGGCTGAATTTGGTTGAGCAATTTGCACACTATGGTGGCCACCCCATCAAAATGGCCGGGCCGATTTGCCCCGCATAGGCCTTTGGCAGCATTGGGGGTGGTTATCACCGTTTGAAAGCCATTGGGATACATAGCGGCGACATCTGGCGCCCACAGTAGAGCTGCGCCTGCCTCCTCCAGCAATTGCTGGTCGCGTGCCAATTGGCGGGGATAGGCAGCCAGATCCTCACCTGCACCAAATTGTGTGGGGTTGACGAATATGGATACGGCAACATGGTCGGCGCGTTCCTGCGCGGCCTTTACCAATGCCAAATGGCCATCATGCAGCGCGCCCATGGTCGGTACCAATGCAATGCTTTTCCCGCCATTACGCAATAGCTTTGCCGCCAAACGCAGCGCAATTATATCATTTACCGTTTTCACAGCAATATTCCCTCATGTCAGACTTGCTTTGCTTAACCATCTGCGCAACAAGGCAATGGCGTTACTATTGCCTAATAGGCTTAGCCGTGGCGCGCAATATGGGCTATAATCTGCGAAGCGTTGACGGGGGCAATGATGGTGATCGC
>CAZAHS010000142.1:0-6301 GCA_964484855.1 uncultured Sphingomonadaceae bacterium
GCGGTAAGACAGGGTATCGGTATCGGCAAAGCCAGTTACCTCTCCCTCCAGCATAGCCCGATTGTCGGTCACACGGTCAATCGCCGCATTGCAAAAGCCGGTAATCACCATGGACGCAGGATCAATAAATTCCCCTTGATCGGCCCATTCCTGCGCCACCAATTTCGCCAGCCGCGTTGTCGGGAGCCGCAAATTAGCCCGCGCCGGTGTTTTGATCGAACGCCCATCCAGCGTGACGACATAGCCGCCCGCAATACGCTCCACCGATACGGTTTTGTAAAACCGCTTGGGCAGTGCTTTGGGCTTTTCAGCTTGCGCAGTTGCCGGAGATCGCGGCGGATTTGGTGGCGGTGTTTGCGTCATATAGCGTCATCATCCTGCTTGCTGCTCCAGCGTTTGGCGAGCATGGGCGGCGCGAAAAAGAAAATTAAAAAGCCGAGCAATATCGGCACATAGCCTAGAGCAGGCGCGGCCAAATCCTGCTTGCCGTAAAGCAAATATAGCCCGAACATCAACACGCCCAGCCCGGCAAAGCGCGACAGGCTTATCAGCAAATGCCGTTTTACCGCCAATGCATCATCATGGCTCTCAATCATGCCTGCATGCCCTTATGCGCCCCTGCCCGCTTGCAACAGATCAAATAATTGCGCCATATCCATGGCCACAGCATCCGCCCCTGCATCCAGCAATTCATGCGCATCATGATAGCCCCAATCAACGCCAATGCCGCGCACATTGGCATTAACGGCCATTGCCATATCAAAGCTGGTATCACCAATAACGGCTGCATTTTCTGGCACGGACATGGCATCTGCCAGCGCTTGATGCACCATGCTGGGGTGCGGTTTGCTGGGGTGGCGGTCTGCGGTTTGCAGGCTAACAAAATGCTGCTGCAACCCATGATGGGCAATACACATTTGCAACCCGCGATCCGATTTGCCCGTGGCCACAGCCAGCTTCCAGCCAGCGCTCAGCAACCGGTCAAACACATCCAGCAGGCCATCATATAAAGGTTCTGCAATCGCGCCTTCTGCGCGCAAATTCTGGAAAGCTATTTTATAGCTTTCGGCCAATTCCACATGCTGCTCATGCGGCAATTCGGGCGATAGACCGCGCACCGCCTCAACCAGCGACAGGCCAACAATGCGCCGCACTTTATGATGGTCTGGCGCGGGCAGGTTATGCGCTAAAAAAGCCCGTGACATTGCGCTGCAAATGCTGGCCTGACTGTCCACCATAGTGCCATCGCAATCAAAAATAGCGAGGCGCGGATTGGCTTGGTCCGGCATTATCTTTCGCCCAATTCGCGGATCATATGCGCCATTGCGCGTCGCCCGCGTTCATCCAGCGCCGCCGCCACTTTTTCGCGCGCATCTGCTGGCTTATTTTGGTTCAGCTTCGCGGTCGCCCGCCACGCCTTAACCTCCAGCTCAAAGCCGACAACCGATTTCACAAGGCCGTCAAACCGCTTCGGGTCCATCATATCGCGCGTCCATGGTTCTTTGGGCGCAAGCTGTTCCTCATGATGAGCACTCGCCTCATCCAAAAACGCCACAAGCCCGTCATGGTCCATCTGGCGCACCCGCCCTTCCAGCTCCAGCGCGACATAATTCCATGTCGGCACTTGATCTTCCAGCCCGTAAAAATCAGGGCTGATATAAGAATCTGGCCCGTTGACAACGCACAGCGCATCCATACCCGCCAAATGCTTTGTCAACGCATTGCCTTTCGCCAAATGAAATTGAATAGCGCCATCACCGGTGGAGAGTATCGGCACATGCGCGACACGCGGCCCATCGGGCGTAGTGGCAAAAATCATCCCAAAGCCGATTTGCGCAATCATTGCCTCATGTCCGGCGCGATCATTCCAGTGAAACTCTATATTGGGGTGCATGATTTATCGCCGCTTTCCTGATGGTTTTCCTTTTCCGGCAAAATAGGGCTTGCCGCTCGCTCCCCTGCCTGCACCTCTGCCGCCAGCACCACTTTTCCCAGCTCCGCCTTTTGCAGCCCCACCTTTAACAGAAGGCCCTTTACGTTTTGCGCCGCTGGGCGGGCGTCCGGCCTTTTTCATATCATCCGCTGCGCCGCGTCCGCGCCGTTCGCCGCGCCGCCCTTTGCGCACCTGCTTGGCATAAGCGCGGGCCTTACGCTTTTGCTCTTCGCGGCTTGGTTCTGGGGCATGATCGACAGGGTTAAACGCATCGCCAATGGCCATGTCAAAGCCCAGCCCCTCCATAGTGTCGGCAAAATGCGGGGGCAATTCGGCCTTTACCTCCAGCTTGCCGCCATCGGGATGGTCAATGCGCAAATGCCGCGCATGCAAATGCATTTTGCGGCTAACACTGCCTGATAAATGCGCCTCTTTGCCGCCATATTTAATGTCGCCCAAAATCGGGTGACCAATCGCCGCCATATGCACGCGCAATTGGTGGGTGCGCCCTGTAAGCGGGAACAGCTCAACCCAGCTAACCCGCCCGCCAGCATGTTCCAATACGCGGTACCGTGTGCGTGCACTCTGGCCCTCAGCCTCATCAACAAACATTTTCTCGCCGCCGCTGCCCGGCTGTTTTGCCAGTGGCAGATCAATTTGTCCTTCGCGGATTTCGGGCTGCCCCATAACCAGCGCCCAATAGGTTTTGCGCGCTGAACGGCCCGAAAAATGACGTGAGAAAAATGCCGCACTGCCCGGCGAACGCGCCACCAACAGCACGCCCGATGTGTCTTTATCAAGCCGGTGAACAAGACGCGGGCGCTTATCATCCTCATCGTCCATATAGGCATCGAGCAAGCCATCGACATGTTTATAGGTCTTGCTGCCCCCCTGCGTCGCCAGCCCGGGCGGTTTGTTGAGGATAAGTGCCGCGCGGTCGCGGTGAATAACCATGCCTTGTGCTAATTCCATCTCATCCGCATTTAGCTCTTTGCGGCGCACAGTTTTTGCTGGTTTGGCGCGGTCATCGGGCGGAACGCGCAGCACCTGCCCTGTTAGCACACGGTCGCTATGGCTTACCCTTTTGCCATCAACACGCAATTGCCCCGTGCGTGCCCAGCGTGACACGGTGCCAAAACCAATATGCGCCATATGCCGCGCAAACCAGCGATCAACGCGAATATCATTATCATCTGCGGTTACGGTAAAACTGCGCACCTGCGGGCTATCGGGCGTCCATCCGGCACCGTCTTTATGATCGTCACTGCTCATGCCCATTGCCTTATAAATATCAGCCCTGCAAATATGGCCGTGGTCGAAAATATAACGGATGCCAATGCATAGCCAGCGGCCTGCATATAGGCCCCGCTGGATAGCATATTGGCCGTCTCAAGCGAAAATGCGGAAAATGTTGTGAACCCGCCCAGCAAGCCCACGCCTAAAAACAGCCGCCAGACAGGCGCGCTATCGCCATCAAATTGCAGCCAACCAGCCAGCAAACCCATGCACAAGCCGCCTATTATGTTGGCAGTAAAGGTGCCCCATGGCCAGCTTTGGCCAGCCAAACCGGTCATCACACGCCCCAAATGATAGCGCCCCGCCGCGCCCAATGCGCCGCCAGCCATCACCCATAGGGTCGCAGATAATTGTGAAGCCATACTCATGACAGGGTCAATAGACCGGCTTGCCGCGCTTTTCCAGATAAATGCCGGTCAGCTTTGTTTATCCGCCATTTGCCGCCAATGCCTGACGCACAGCATCCAGCCCGGCATCCGCCTTATCGCCATCAGGGCCGCCGCCCTGCGCCATATCAGCGCGGCCGCCGCCGCCCTTGCCGCCCAAAGCTGCTACTCCGGCGCGCACTAATGCCACTGCATCCGCGCTGTCCGTCAAGTCATTAGTGACCGCAACCGCCAGCGCAGCGCGGCCATCATTCACCGCAACAATTGCCGCCACGCCGCTGCCCATTTCCTGCTTGGCCTCATCCAGAAGCCCGCGCAAATCTTTAGGGTTTAACCCTTCAATAACTCGCCCGCGAAAACGTATATCGCCAATGGTTTCATCTTCCGCCGGAGCAGCCGCCCCGCCGCCGCTGCCTGCCAGTGCCAGCGCCTTTTTTGCCGCCGCCAGTTCATCCGCCAATTGCTTGCGTTCCTCAACCAGCGCGGCAACGCGGCTAACCGCCTCGTCAGGGGCTGTGCGCATAGGTGATGCAACGCTTTGCAAACCGGTTTCGCGGCTTACCAGATATTGCCGCGCGGCTTCTCCGGTTAGCGCTTCAATACGCCGCACACCGCCAGAAACTGCGCTTTCAGATGTGATATGGAACAGGCCAATATCGCCCAATGCGCGCACATGGGTGCCGCCGCACAGCTCTACTGAATAGTCCGCATCATCATCCAGCCCCATGCTCAGCACGCGGACCTCATCACCATATTTTTCACCGAACAGCGCCAATGCACCGGCCTCAACCGCATCATCGGGCGACATTAAACGGGTGGTCACCTCGGCATTGCCGCGAAGCTGCGCATTCACCTCGGCCTGAATAGCCGCCAGTTCATCGGCGCTCACTGCTTGTGGGTGGGAGAAGTCAAAGCGCAATTTATCCTGCGCAACCAAACTGCCCTTTTGCGTTACATGCTTGCCCAAATGGTTGCGCAATGCGGCGTGCAGCAAATGGGTGGCGCTATGATTGGCGCGCACTTCATCGCGGCGCTTTCCATCAACCATCAGGGACACGGTATCACCAACAGCGATTGCGCCCTCTTCCACCATCAATTGATGGGCATGTAAACGGCCCAAAGGCTTGGCAACATCGCTCACCGCAGCAGCGAAACCGCTTTCTGATGTCACGCGGCCCGTATCACCTTCCTGACCACCAGATTCTGCATAAAATGGCGTTTGGTTGACAATCAAGACGCCGCTTTCTCCAGCAGAAAGACTATCGACCCGCATGCCATCTTTGACCAAAGCGACAACCTCGCCATCACCTTTCAGGCCGGTATAGCCGGTAAATTCTGTGCTGCCATGTTGGTCGGCAATATCGAACCAAATATCTTCTGATGCGGTTTGGCCAGAGCCTTTCCATGCCGCGCGGGCCGCGGCTTTTTGCTGCGCCATTGCGGCATCAAAACCGGCTTTATCAACCGATATGCCATCGGCGCGCAATGCGTCTTCGGTCAGGTCATAAGGGAAGCCATATGTGTCATAAAGTTTGAACGCAACGCCGCCATCCAGCTCGTCACCCGATGCTAATTCGCTGCTGGCTTCGCCGAGTAATTTTAGCCCTTTATCAAGCGTTTGGCGGAATTTCTCTTCCTCGCGGCGCAATGTCTCTGTCACCAAAGGCTGAGCGCGTGCCAGTTCAGGAAAGGCCTGGCCCATTTCGCCAACCAATACCGGCACCAAGCGGTGCATTAACGGGTCGGCTGCTCCCAGCAAATGAGCATGGCGCATGGCGCGGCGCATGATGCGGCGCAGCACATAGCCGCGCCCTTCATTGGCAGGCAAAACGCCATCCGCCATCAGGAAGGAACAGGCGCGCAAATGGTCGGCAATAACGCGGTGGCTGGCCAAAGCGGCATCATCTTGCGCCGCGCCCACCAGATTTTCCGAAGCGCCGATTAATTGCTTAAATGTATCAATATCATAATTATTATGGACGCCCTGCATAACCGCCGCAATACGCTCCAACCCCATGCCGGTGTCGATGCTGGGCTTGGGCAAAGCGGTCATCTTGCCATCCGCATCACGTTCATATTGCATGAACACCAGATTCCAAATCTCGACAAAACGGTCGCCATCTTCATCAGGGCTGCCCGGCGGGCCACCTGCGATATGCTCACCATGATCGTAAAAAATCTCACTGCACGGGCCGCATGGTCCGGTATCACCCATGGACCAGAAATTATCATTGGTGCTGATGCGAATGATGCGTTCTTCTGGCAGACCGGAAATTTTGCGCCATAAGTCAAAAGCCTCATCATCATCATGATAGACAGTGGCGGTTAGGCGATCTGCCGGTAATTCCCAAATCTTGGTCAGCAATTCCCAAGCATTAACAATGGCTTCTTCTTTGAAATAGTCACCAAAGGAGAAATTGCCCAGCATTTCAAAAAATGTATGATGGCGCGCGGTATAGCCAACATTATCCAGATCATTATGCTTACCGCCAGCGCGCACGCATTTTTGGCTAGATGTCGCGCGCGGCGCAGGTGCGGCTTCCAGACCGGTAAAGACATTTTTGAACGGCACCATGCCCGCATTGATGAACATCAATGTCGGATCCTGCTGCGGAATAAGCGGCGCAGAGGCGATGGTCTTATGGTCATTTTGCCCGAAAAATTCGAGAAATGACTGGCGGATCTG
>CAZAHS010000143.1:0-6239 GCA_964484855.1 uncultured Sphingomonadaceae bacterium
CGTTCATGCTGAGCCTGTCGAAGCATTGCACTTTTGCCATATCACTTCAATAAAAGCACCCGCACCTGCTGACTGCCCTAAAGCGATTACTATGATCGCTATTGCTGCGTATCAAATTTATCAGCGCGGCGTTTACCAAAGCGCATATCGCCCTCCAGTCTGGCCCTAAGCTGGGTATAATAATTTTCCAAAAAAGCCCGCTCATCGCCGCCGCCCGGCACCCAGCCCAGTTTGCGGCATATCGCTTCATAGACTGCACGCTCTGCATCGCCGCTTTCTTCACGCAGCACTTTTTCCAGCGTCTTCAGCTCATATTCGCCGTAAATATCCAGCTCTTCATCGGTAAAGCGATAATCAGCGGACATTTGACTGGTCATGCTGTCTGCTGAGGCAACAATATTGGTCATTTTCGCTTTTTCCGCATGCACCACCCATGTCCCCGCAATAAGATCGCCGCAGCGTAAACGGTCCTTATTGAACAGCGGGAAGAAGAGGAAGATACATATCCAGATCATGCCGGCAAAAACCGCATAATTGCTCAATCCCCCCTGCACACAGGTGGTAATTAGATAGGTAATTGGCAAGAACAGCTCAATCTCTCGCACCAAATTGCGGGCAATCACCGCCTCTTTGGTCAAGCGGCCGCCATCACGCGATGCAACGCGCAGCCCCAATATTCTCTTGCCCCAAGTCGCGCTTTTGCTGCCCAGTTCAAAAAATAGAAAATAGGCATTGCGCAGCATGAATATGAAAATGATCGACACAACGATCAGAAACGCACCAAAGCTACCGGTTTCATTGATGCTAAATGTATTAAATATGATGGCCAGCATGATGAAATAGGCAATCATAATCAGACCAATAAACACCACATCAAGCACCACTGCGCCGGCACGCGCCCCGGCATTGCCGATATAAACATTTAGCCCCACACCCTCCGGAGTGACCATCAGCCTGTGCAATTTGGGTGCATATTGTCCGCCCCTGCGGCCCGTCATGGCTGCGCTATTGGCCATTGATAATGCCCTTATTCTTGGCCGCATCTTGGCTGCGCCCTGCAAATACAAAATAGACAATCCAGAACAGCAAAAGCCCATAGCCTATGGCGTAGCGCGCTACTGTGCCGGTGATGAGCTGACGGCCAAAACCTTCCAATACCGCTGCCATTATTAGCATGATGATAACCCCCACCATCACCAATGCGCCCGCCGTTCCTGCCTCTTGCAATGCAGCCAAATGCGTTTTTTGTCCCGGAAACGCCATGCGCCGCCCGATATGCAAACCCGCCGCACCAGCAAGCACGATGGCCAGCAATTCGGTCGTGCCATGAATAGATAACCAACCGATAAATTCAACACCCAGATCAGCATCAACAAAGACCCAGATCATCGCACCGAGCAGCGTAAAGTTATAGATTTCCAGCAAAATAGTGGGAATGCCAAAGGCAAAGCCCAGCGCGAAGGCCAATATGCCAACACCGGCATTATTGCTGAACAACGAAGCGGCAAAGACGGACAATGCATCATTGCTGCCTTTCTCTACCCCGCCCAATGTTTCGCGCAATATTTCGGGATCTGCGCCCGGAACCCGTCCGCCCGACATTCCGCCGGGAACAAGAGAGAAAAACCAATCACTATCTTGATCGACCAGCACATAACCGACCACTGCACCTACAACCATGATGGCCAGCATGATCCAAATTTCCAATTGTATGGCCCTGATGGCGCGGCTCCAACCGCCGCCAATAAAATCTGATAGCCAGCGCCCAAAAGAGGTACGCGTACCATAAACCTGATAATAAGCCCGCAATGTCAGCGATTCCAAATAGGTGACCAGTCCATCATCCAGAGAGCTTTCACGCGCAATAGACAGCGCAGACACTGTTTTACGGTATAGCGTTGGCAGCGCTAATGCGTCATCATCGCTAATCTTGCTACGACGGCCCTTTTCAATATAGGTGATGATCTTGTCTAGCCGCTCCCACTCCGCCTCACGCTCTATGCGGAACCGGTCAGAGCGCAAAATCGCATTGCTCATCGCATTGGTGTCGACGCCGCTTATATTGCCCGTTGCTATGCCCGCGCTGCTCATAAGGCCCCCCGTTTCTTGATCCGCAAATAGGCATTCAACAAATGCGTGCCGATATCGGTATAATCCGCTTCAATAACGTCAACGCCCATATGTTTTAGCCGCGTAATCACCAATTGCTTTTCGTTAATCAGGGCATCAGCCGTTACGCTTTCCGCCAGCGCATCAATTGTATCGGGTCGCTGATCCGCAATACTGGACAGCTCTGCATCATTAATCATCAGGAACAGCACCAGATGCTTATCAACCAGTCGGCCCACACTCTCCAGCATCATTTCTGCGCTGGTTGTATCTGTGAAATCAGTGAAGATTATAATGAGCGATCGCCGCTTTAGCCGCGCAGACAATGTCGACAAAGCCAATGTATAATTGCTCTCAGTCGCGCTATATTCCATCAGGCCAGCTTCGGATTGCAGGCGGTGAAATTGGTTTGTGCCCGTCATAAAGGGCGAGAAGCTTTGTGGGCGATCAGCAAAGGCCATCATGCTGACCCTGTCGCCGGATTTTAGCGCAGCATAGCCTGTCAGCAATGCCGCAGAAACGGCTCTATCAATGCGCGGCAAGCCGCCAATCGGTTCACACATGGATGAACCGGTATCAACCGCAAAAACAATCTGGTTATTGCGCTCTGTATCATATTCTTTAGCAAGCAATTTGGTATGCCGCGCCGAACCTTTCCAATCGATATTGCGCCGGTCCATACCGGGCTGATAATCAGCCAGCGCATCAAATTCCGTGCCCTCTCCGCGAAATTTGCGCGCGACTATACCGTAAAGCGCATCACGCAGGAAAAGCTGAACATTCGGGCTGCGCACTGGCGCCACATCGGGCAGCACGCGAACAATGCCCTCAGACGGCGCAATATGTTGCCGCCAGACCAGACCCATAGGCCCTGCCCAGCGCACACCAATATTATATATTTCCCCTGGCCCCCGCCGGTTTGGCACCATGGTTGCTGCGCCCTGATAATGGCGCTCTGCAACATCATCATCCTGCACCATATGCAAATCAAAAAGTGTTCGGCCAGTTTCCTCCAGCCTTTGATCCACCTTAGCAAAGCCTTGAATCGCGGATATATGACCGGGCGTTATGTTGAGCGTTACGGGAATATCTAAAGAGCGCCCAACCTCTGCAAAAACAGGCTCTTTCACAGAAAAATCCCGCATAGCCGGCATCATAAGACAATCAGCAAAGGCCATCAGCAATATTAAGCACGACCAAGCAACACCAATTGCCCAAGCTGCAGGAAATATCGCAGCAATAACCAGCGCTATCGGCGCACCTGCGGCGATGAGCAGCACTGTTCTTTGTGTGGGCGCAATCATAGCAGCATCTATCGCGGCGCGTCCGTATTGGCGATAAGTTGATCGACAATATCCTCCGCATTGCGGCCTTCAATTTCTGCTGTAGGCGACAGCACGATACGGTGACGCAGCACCGATGCTGCAAGCATTTTCACATCATCGGGGATAACATAATCACGCCCCTGCAATGCGGCTCTTGCCCGCGCGGCATTGGCCAACATAACCGCAGCGCGGGTACTCGCGCCGCTTTCCAGATCACTTGTCTCACGCGTTGCGCGGATTAAGCGCACAATATAATCAATAACATCGCCAACCAGATTAACCCCGGCAACAGCAGCAATGGCCGCTGATAATTGCGCCGCATCAACTTGCGCACTAATACCCATATCGCCGGGCTTCTTCATGCGGGCATTTTGGCCATATGCCGCAACAATATCCTTTTCCTGCGCAGCATCAGGATAATCGACCAGAACCTTGAACAAGAAACGGTCCAATTGCGCTTCAGGCAGCGGATAAACGCCTTGCTGCTCAATCGGGTTTTGCGTCGCCACTACGGTAAAATTCTGAGGCAGGTCATAGGTTTCGCCATCAATCGTAACTTTACGCTCCTGCATCGCTTCCAACAGGGCAGCCTGTGTTTTTGGCGGTGTCCGGTTAATCTCATCGGCCAATAGCAAATCGCAAAATATCGGTCCGCGCGTTAGGGTGAATGTGCTGGTTTGAAAGTTAAAAAGATTGGCCCCCAAAATATCACCTGGCATCAGATCAGGCGTAAACTGAACACGGCCAAAATCGAGTGAGAGCGTAGCGGCAAAGCATTGCGCCAATAGAGTTTTTGCCGTTCCTGGCGGCCCCTCTAACAGCACATGACCAGAGGAGAAGAGCGCGATCAACAAATGGTCAATCGCTCCATCCTGGCCAATAATCGCTTTGCCAATTTCACCGCGAATTGCATCTGCAAGGGTTTTTACACCCGCAATATCAGGAGCGGTTGCAGCCGCAGGGCTATTATCGGTCATAGAGTTTCCTTCTTCCAAATATCCAATTGCGCCGCAGCATCAGCGATTTCTTGCGGCTTTTTCGCCCGTTTAAGCGCATTTTCCAAAACTGAAAAAGGCGGCCTGTCATCACGCGATGCACGGTCAAAAGATGCGGTCAATTCTTCCTCAGGCAATGTTGGCGAAAGGCCAAGCCCGCGCGCTGCTTTATGCCGTAATGCGCTAAGATAAGGCTCACGCAGCAAATGCTGGCGCGACATAAGTTTCAGCATGGCCGCACTATTGCGCACCAGAGCCGTTTTGCCAAAATTAATGGCTCGCCCGCCCGATATAGGCGGCGCAAAACGGGCAAAAGTCTGCCAACCAATAATTGCTGCTGCGATCAAAAAGCAAATGGTTGCAGCCAGAAATGGTGGCCGAAAGGCAAGACTCAACAAGTTTTCAGAGCTGCCAAGACCATTAAACGTTAAATCAAACACAATTGGAAAATCAAAGCCATCATCCATCGCATTAATCATTGCAAGGGCATGAAGCGCCGTTTTTTTATCCGCCATACCCATATTGTTAAACAGATCCGGGTCGGCAACAAAAACTACGGGATAGCTATCATATTCATCATTCTCATTATAATTGCGCGGGGCCAGACCGTCCAAACTTTCATAAACGCCGCCATCATCCCAATAGCCTGCTATAGTTTTGCCTGATTTTGGGTCGCGCACAATAGCGCGAATATTTTTGCCTTTTAACAAAGCGAGAGAAAACGGAGCGCCCCCTGCTTCACCAAATGCGGATTTTAAGGGTGCGCCCTTTTTCGGCAATTGCGCATTTGAGAACATTTTAACATCATCATTCTTTATATCGCTCTCTACGCCCTTGGCTTCTTTCAAGGCCTTGAACGGCAATGCACCACCAAGCCGGACCCAGCCAGATTTCAATTCATCATCTTGACGCACCAACCATTTGGGCATGATGACCAATGTCGGGCCGGAATATTGGCGCTGTTTCATCAGCTCGTCAAATTCCTCGCCGCTGCTAAACTGAGACGGCGTAACGACCAGCAAATTGGCATCGTTGAAAACCGCGCCCGAGCGGCCAAGCGATACTTTGGCACCACTATTTTTTAGTATTTCGGCAAAAGCGCTATAGCCTATAAGGCTGTTTGATGCGGCATGGCCCTTGCCATTATTGTCCTGTCGGCTGAAATCGCCGCTGCCCAGACCATATAAAAGGCCCAGAAAGGCAATACTGCCAACCAATATGAGCAGTAAGACAGTGCCGCGAGTGAAAGGGTTGCTAGACGTCTCTGCCATTAGCCTGACCTTCCAAAAGCGAAATTGTCATAGGCACGGCGCGCCTCTTCCCATGCTTCACGGCCCAATGGCTGGGATGCAAAAATACCCCGCTCTACATGCCCGGCGATCATAGCAAAAACTTGTCTGGCGGATGCAGACAGAATCTCGAACCGGCCAATTTCTCTTGCCGTATTGGATGGAATGACCGCACGCGGATTAGCTTTGGCAATGTCAGCAATAGAGCGCTGTAATATAAGCCGCACAGCCGCTGCATAATCGCCCTGATCTGCCAATTGATCGGCATCACTTAGCAAAGACTGGGCCGCCTCACTATCCGGGCGCCATTCGATTTCCTCTGGAGTATCTTTGCCACTGCGGCCCATCGCATTTTCAATAATCGGTTTGAATATCACGTAAAGCAGGACCAGTACGCCGACGATCAAAAGACCGATCAATATATATTGCGCAATGAACCAAAATGACGACAAAGGCCCTGCCAATGGATCAAACAGATCAGAAAACCACTGGCCAACATCTTTCAGCCATTGCGGTGTTTC
>CAZAHS010000144.1:0-6182 GCA_964484855.1 uncultured Sphingomonadaceae bacterium
TACACCATGTTATGCGCTGAACCACTGTTATTTTTCGACTGACTGCAACCGCCCTCCTGACCTGTAATTATTAATATAAGTGAAAGACTTAGCCTACGAAATGCTCAATATAGCGTCCATAGAAAAAATCTTGAAAACAATCTGCGATGATCGCGCTTCTGGCTTGCGGGTCGATGATGATGCCGTTTCGCTAGTGCTGGACGTGTCCGGCCTGACCCAATTGGACCGTGATAAAATGGATATCGCGATCAAACAGGCATTGCGCCAACAGGGCGGCGCGCAAAGCGTGAAAATCGCAATGACTGCAGAAAAGGTGCAGCGCAGGCTTATCGCTGTCGGCAGCGGCAAGGGCGGTGTGGGCAAATCCACTGTTTCTACCAATTTGGCGATTGCCTTAATGCAGGCAGGGCGCAAAACCGGTATGGTTGATGCCGATATTTACGGCCCATCACAAACCCGCTTACTCAATTGCCCCGATGGCAAACCAGAAGTGCATGACAAAAAGCTGGTGCCAGTGAACACACCGTCCGGCATAAAATTGCTGTCCATGGGCCAGTTGATAGAAGATGGCCGGGCAATTGCATGGCGCGGCCCCATGGCGGGCAAGGCGCTGGCCCAGCTTATTGATGCAGATTGGGGCGATGTCACCGATCTGGTGGTCGACCTGCCGCCTGGAACCGGCGATGTGCAAATGTCTCTGATGCAGCAGTTTAAGCCGGATGGCGCGGTCATTGTGTCCACCCCGCAGGATCTGGCGCTGATTGATGCGACGCGCGCCATCAATCTATTTGACCAAGGCAATATACCGATTATCGGGCTGATAGAAAATATGGCCGGTTATATCTGCCCAAAATGCGGGGAGATAAGCGACCCATTTGGCGCAGGCGGGGCAGAGGCGGCTGCGGGCCAGTTGGACCTGCCCTTTTTGGGGCGTATCCCGTTAGACATCGCTATTCGCCAAACCAGTGATAGCGGACAGCCCATAGCGGCGATTGATTGCCCTCAGGCCGCAGCATTCCGCGCCATTGCCAGCAAAATATTAGCACAATTAGACATGATTACAGGCAAATCCGGCGATGGTCAGCCTAGCGCTTCGCCAATGGCAGATATTGCGTAAATAATGGCGGGGCTATCGCGCAGAACATTTCTTATAACCGGCGCGGCAGGGGCCGGTTTGCTGGTCGGCTGGTCTTTATTGCCTACGCAATTTGATAACCCTATCCGCGCGGCACCTGATGACCATGTGTTTAACAGCTATTTGCGCTTAACCCCTAGTGGCAGCATCACCATATCCATACCCGTGCTTGATTTCGGCCTTGGCGAATCGACGCTGATTGCACATATTATCGCGCAGGAAATGGGTGCCGATTGGCGCACTATCGCCATAGAACCGGCAACCCCCAGTCAAGTTTATACCAATATGGCCCTGCTTAAACGCTGGGCGCCCATCATCGCGCCGCAAGATATTGGCGAAAGCCTGAACAATAGCAGGGTTTTGCCCAGCGATTTGCTTTTACAGCGTTATGCCGATCAAGCGCCGTTTATGATTACAGGCGAAGCAACAACATTGGCCAATTATTTGGAGCCATGCCGTAATGCCGGCGCAGCAGCGCGCATATTGCTGGCCAAGGCCGCAGCGCAGCGCTGGAATATCGCGTGGGAAGAATGCACAGCCGCAAATAATTTTATAAATAATGGCGAAGAGAGATTTTCTTTTGCGCAATTGGCCGAAGACGCTGTTCAGCAAGATGTGCCAGATATTTTACCGCTAAGACCAGAGGGTTTGGCAGAACAAAGCGTGCGCTATAATGTTGCGCAAAATACCATTGGCGAAGTGCGCAATGATATTGCGCGTACTTTTCACCCCAGGCTGGACCTGCCTGCAAAAGTTGATGGCTCAGCCAATTTCTCGGCAGATATACGCTTGCCCGATATGCTCTATGCTGCGGCCCGTCAGGGGCCATTGGGGCAAAGCAAAGTCAAATCCTTTGACAGCGACGCCGCCATGCAGATTGCAGATGTTGTCGATAGCCATGAAGGCGATGATTTTGTTGCGGTCATGGCCAGCAATTGGTGGGCCGCCAATATAGCGCTCACTGCATCGCGCCCGCAATTTACCAGCATTGGCCGCTTGGCCGATAGTGAACAGATGCAGCAGACGCTGGATGATGCGCTCAATCAAGGAACCGGCTATCGCCTGCAATCCTTTGGCGATATTGGCGATATGCTGGCGCAAAATGATATATTTGTTCAGCGTTACCGCGCCGCGCCATCGCTGCATTGTACGGTTGAGACACAGGCCGCGACAGCGCGTTTTGCAAATGGCCGCGCTGAAATCTGGTATGCGGCGCAGGCACCGGCACAAACCCGCGCTGCGATTGCGGATGCACTGAATATCGCCGCATCTGATGTCATTATTTACCCCATGCCCTCGGCCGCAGGATATGGCAAAGCCCTTGACCATAGACCTGCAATACAGGCCGCCATATTGGCGCGGCAAACAAAGCGGCCTGTGCAATTAATATGGTCGCGCGGGGAAGAGCAGGTGCAGAGCCTTCCCCGCCCACCCGCGCTGATAGAATTGGCCGCGCTGATCAGGGTCGATGGTGCGATTAATATGATGCAGCATAAAATCGCTGCTCCAGCCGCAGGCCGCCAGACGATGGACAGGCTGTTTGACAATGATAGCCCAGCCATTGCGCGCAATGCCCATCAGGACAGTTTTGACCGGCACATGATCGCAGGCGCATTGGCGCCCTATGCCATAGATAATATAAGCATTGACCATCACCCAGCAAATATAGCGCTGCCCGTGGGCATGATGCGCGCAGATAGTGAGACGCTAAATTGCTTTGCGCGCGAATGCTTTATTGATGAGCTGGCCAGAAAGGCCATGCGCGAACCACTAAGTTACCGCGTGCAAATGCTAGGGCAAGCACCGCAGCTTGTTGCCTGTCTGTCACAGGCCGCAACAATGGCTGGATGGGATGGCGGCAGCCGCAATAGCGGACAGGGCCTGGCTTGCCACGCCATGCACGGCGCAATGGCCGCCATTGTGGCCAGCGCTCAAGCCGGTGCAGGCGGTGTACGCGTCAGCAAGCTGAGCATTGCCGTCAATATCGGTCAGGTTATCAACCCTGATATTGCCTTACAGCAATTGGAAAGCGCCATTGTTCAGGGTTTAACCAATGCATTGGGCGGCACCAGCGATTATCAAAAAGGCGTTGCCACTGCGCGGCACCTGCGCGATTATAATCTGCCTGTGCTGGCGGACATGCCGGATATTGATATCTTTCTCATGCCATCCAATGCCCCGCCATTAGACGCAGATTCAATCGCGATTGCCCCTGTTGCACCAGCCATTGCCAATGCATTGTTTTCAGCAACCGGCTTTCGCTTTCGTCAATTACCATTGATTTGACGCCAAGGCGCACTAAATTTGACCAGAGTGCGCAAAATCCTGCCTAATATTCCGCAAAACTAAGGATGGCTAATGGCCGAAGATATCGACATACCTTCTTATGCCAATTTGCCGCGTCCTGATGGGCACCCCGCCGCACCGGTTGGCAAAATTGGCGTATTGCTGGTTAATTTGGGGACACCCGAAGCACCGGAAGTTGGGCCCATTAAAACCTATTTGGGCGAATTTCTGTCTGATCGGCGCGTGGTTGAACTGCCCGCCATTATCTGGCAGCCAATATTGCGCGGCCTGATCCTCAATACCCGTCCACCCAAAACCGCCATTGCTTATGGCAAAATCTGGCTAGACGATGGCTCTCCGCTAATGGTTTACACACGCGGACTGGCGCAGCAATTGCATGCAGAATTTGCCGATGCGGGCATGGGCCATGTGCATGTTGATTTTGCCATGCGCTATGGCAAGCCCAGCATATCCGATAAATTGCAAGAGATGAAAGACGCCGGATGCGACCGCATCATGGTGGCATCGCTCTATCCGCAATATTCCGGCGCAACCACTGGCACGGCGAATGATAAGGTGTTTGAGACTTTGCAAGGCATGCGCTGGCAACCCGCAATCCGCATCATGCCGCCTTATCATGATGATAGCCATTATATCAAAGCGCTGGCCGATATGGTGGAGCATCAAGTGGCCAAGCTGGATTTCAAACCCGATGCGATTATTGCCAGCTTTCACGGCATGCCGCTAAAAACCCTATATGATGGCGACCCCTATCATTGCCATTGCCGCAAGACAGGGCGGCTATTGTCTGAGCATATGGCGGGTTTCCTGAAAGCCAATACCAGCGGTCCAGCAGGACATGAACTTATTGTCTCTTTCCAATCGCGTTTTGGCCGCGCTAAATGGCTGGAGCCTGCAACCGATGAAACGCTGGAAGCATTGCCAGAAAAAGGCATTAAAAAAGTCGCCATTTTCGCGCCCGGCTTTGCCGTAGATTGTGTCGAGACGCTGGAAGAACTGGCAATAGAGGGCAAAGAGGAATTTATGGAAGCAGGCGGCGAAGAATTTGCCTATCTGCCCTGCCTGAATACCGACCCGATTTCGCAGGACCTTATGTCAAAATTGGTGCGCCGCGAATTGGCCGGCTGGATTTAACCTGCGCCTGCCTAAACAGCCCCCTTCTGCGCCAATATCCTACCCGTTCGTCCTGAATGCTGCGCTTGTCGAAGTATCGAAGAGCAGCTTTCTTATGTGTCTCAAAACACAACATGATGCTTTGACAGGCTCAGCATGAACGGAATATTTTTTCAGCAATAATAGCTCACCAATATCTGTAAATTTCTGCACCTCACTTGACCCTTAACCCGCAAACGCACACTCTGCCGCGCGAACAGTAGAATCAAAAAGATGGGAACCAAAATGGGCGATATTTTCCTTGGGCTAGGCGGCGGTGAAAATCAGGTGCTAAATATGGGGCGGGCCAACCGTCACGGCCTGATTGCAGGGGCCACCGGCACAGGTAAAACAGTCACATTGCAGGGCTTAGCCGAGAGTTTTTCAGCCAATGGCGTGCCGGTTTTTGTGGCCGATGTGAAGGGCGATTTATCGGGCATTTCCATGGCCGGATCACCAAGTTTCAAACATGCGGATAAGCTGGAAGAGCGGGCCGAAGAATTGGGCATGGATGATTATGGCTATAGCGATAACCCCGCCATATTCTGGGATCTTTATGGCGAGCAAGGCCACCCCATTCGCACCACCATCACCGAAATGGGGCCGCTTTTGCTGGCCCGGCTGATGGACCTTAACGACACGCAGGAAGGCGTGCTGAATATCGTCTTCCGCTTTGCCGATGAGCAAGGCTTATTGCTGCTTAATCTGGAAGATTTGCAGTCTATGCTGGCCTATACAGCGGAAAATGCCAAAGAACTGTCCGCTAAATATGGCAATGTCAGCAAGGCCAGTGTCGGCGCTATTCAGCGGCAATTGCTGCAATTGGACAGTCAGGGCGCAGGCCAGTTTTTTGGCGAACCAGCATTGGAAATTGATGATTTCATTCAGTGCGATGAAAATGGCCGCGGTTACATCAATGTGCTGGCGGCTGACAAATTGATGCGCAGCCCGAAGCTTTACGCCACTTTCCTGCTCTGGCTGCTGGCGGAATTGTTTGAAACGCTGCCCGAAGTAGGTGATCCGGAAAAACCGAAACTGGTTTTCTTTTTTGATGAAGCGCATTTGCTGTTTGATGATGCGCCCAAAGCGCTGGAGGATAAGATTGAGCAAGTTGTCCGCTTAATCCGGTCAAAAGGCGTTGGCGTATTTTTCGTGACCCAAAACCCTATTGATATTCCCGAAAAAGTGGCCGGACAATTGGGCAACCGCGTGCAGCATGCTCTGCGTGCTTTCACCCCGCGTGACAAAAAAGCAATCAAGGCCGCGGCCGATACCTTCCGCATCAACCCTGATCTGGATGTTGAGGAAGCGATTACCGAATTGCGGGTGGGTGAAGCTCTGGTTTCCACATTGATGGAAGATGGCGCGCCCAGCGTCGTGCAGCGCACATTGATCAAGCCGCCCCGTTCGCGCCTTGGCCCTGTCAGCAAGAAAGAACGCGCCATCATTCGCTCTATATCGCCTGTTGAAGGCAAATATGATGAGGAAATAGACCGCGAGTCCGCGGAAGAAATATTGCTGCAAAAAGCCACCGACGCCACTGAAACAGCCGAAGAAGTAGCCGAAAAAGGCGAAAAAGAAGTGGGTA
>CAZAHS010000145.1:0-6177 GCA_964484855.1 uncultured Sphingomonadaceae bacterium
AGGCGGCTTCGTCGCTGGCCAGCATGGCGCAAATGGCGGCGACTTCTTCGGGCTGCCCAAATCTTTTCATTGGTGTATCGGCCACAAACGCCGCCTTATTTGCTTCGCGCTCTGGCCCGTTACCCAGCATGGGTTCCCACATGGGTGTTAAAATGGCGGCGGGGTGGACTGAATTACAACGGATATTCCAGCCATTTTGCGCGCAATAGAGCGCGACGGATTTGCTGTGGTTGCGGATGGCGGCTTTGGAGCTGGCATAAGCGGCGGCAGCGGGAATGCCGACCATGCCAGAACGTGACGAGATATTGATAATCGCGCCTGCGCGCCGCGCTTTCATGGCGCGGATGGCATAGCGGCAACCCAGAAATGTGCCGTCCAGATTGACCGCATGAACGGCGCGCCAATCAGACAGCGCGGCATTTTCAGGGTCATGCGGGGCAATAGCCTCTTCAAACCCTGTCACACCGGCATTGTTCACAACAATATCTATTGCAGGAATATCGCGCTCAACCGCTATCCAATGCGTTTCATTGGCGACATCAAGATGGCGATAATCACAGCCCAAGGCCTTAGCGGTAGCTTGGCCAGCTTCATCATCTTTGTCAGTTAAAATTACTAAGGCGCCCTCATCAAGAAAGCGCGCCACAATGGCCAAGCCAATGCCGCGCGCAGCGCCAGTGACCAATGCCGTTTTGCCGGATAAGCGCATGCAATTGCCCGTTTATAGGGTGCTGACCGTTCAGCCAGCACCCCCATGTTCAATTCTTTAACATCTTGCCATATTTGCCTTCAAATCCGGCAATATCGCCTTTGGCAAGATAACCAGCCTGATCGACCCAATTATCACGGGTTATACGGCCCTTAAAGCTGCCCAAATAGCCATCGACTTCTGCAATATCGCTATCGCCCCATGCGGAAATCTGGTCGAAACGCGTTACGCCAATAGAATTGAGAAGACCGTTCAGCTTCGGCCCGACGCCTTTAATCTGGCGCAGATCATCAGGCGCGCCAACCGCAGCGGCGATTTTGGGTTTGCTCTCTGGCTCTGCCGTCACCGCTACTGGCGCGGCAACCGGCGCAGCGGCTGCAATAGGATTGGCCTCTGCTTTTTCCAGATTATCAACTTTTAGCTCGTCGCGTATCGGTGCCGGTGCCGGTGCCGGTATCGGTTGAGGAACCGGCTGGGCTTTGGGTTCGATGCGGCGCGTTTCAGTTTCATTTGCGCGTTCATAACGCGCCCAAATCCACCAACCCGTAGCCAGACCGAAGATCAACGCGATAAGGAATATAAACCAGTTTTGTGTAATAAGTTCAATCATATCAGCCCCCTATGCGTCCCTTTTGCCCCAGATCAGATAGGCAATGCCCAGCCCGATCAAAAATGTCAGCAACAATAGCAACAGGCTTTCCAATAATAATGCCATGATTATTCCCCTTCTGGTGCAGCGGCGCTGGACGCCACGCCAAATTCAATGCGGCGATTTTCCGCTGCACGCGGATTGGCCGGGTTTTTCAATTGTGACGGGCCATAGCCCTTTGCGGTCAATTGCGCTTCTGGCAAGCCGCGCTCTACCAATGCTGCGCGGACGCGGTCGGCGCGCTCTTGCGATAATGATGTGTTGATGCTCACACTGCCGCTGGCATCAGTATGGCCGCCAATTTCAACCACCGTACCGGTACAGGGTTTGAGCGCCGATGCAATTTCATCCAGCAAGCCCTGAGAGGCGGAAGCAACAAAGGCGCTGCCAAGCTGGAATTCTATGGTTTTGCCGTTCAGCAGGCCGTCAATATTGCCTTGGCATTCGTTCACGGCTTCTTCGCTTGCAGGTGCTGGTGCAGGTGCGGCCGGAATATCATCTGCGTCAGCCTCTGGCACTGCATCGCCGTCGTCAACCGCTGTGCCGCCGTCTGCCCATGTGACCGAGCCAATGCCATTAATTGCGGATACTTCTTTCGTAATGCGGGCTTTTTCTTCGTCTGAAACATTGCCGCTTAATGTCACGCTGCGCGTTAATGCGCCGCCTGATGTAAAGTCAAAACTGACATCGCTATCACCGACAATATTACTGGTCTTGCCAGCCAGATTGTCGACAAAGGCTTGCCCTGAATCAAGTGCGCTGTGGTTACCCCATGCCATCAGGGCGGTTGCGCCTGCCCCGATGAGGAATTTTGTCATGCCATTCATTGCTTACTCCCCTTAATCCGATTGATATCAGGATAGGGGCCAAGCAGAGGTGAGTCCATAGATCAGCCATGCTTTGTGCGCTAACTATATGTTATTCAGCGTAAATAATGGTAAACATCGGGTTAATTTCCCGAATTGGCACAATGCCCAGTACATTCTTGCGCATCAAATGCAGATGGCCGAACATTTTAAGCACGAGGTCTGTGCGAGCGGTCCGCATAGAGCTATCGATCTTAATCAGCGCCGGATTGGCCGCGTGCAATCTCGGCCAGCTTGGCAAATTCCTGCCGCAAATACCCATTTTGCCCGTCTGCCATTTTCAAAATATCATCATAATCGAAATCTTTCAGATAGGGGTCGGCGCGCAGTTTCTGGCCAAATGCCGCCACGGCAACAGCAAAGGCCATATCGCCTTTGGGCCGCGATGCCTTGCGCAACGTGTCGCCCTGCACCGCAAAAGCGAGCAGTTTTGATGTGTCCTCACTGGGCAATTTATAGCGTAATTTCACAAAGGCCATCTCATCATCGCGTCCGCGTGTTACTTTTCGATCAGTCTGCGCATATCGGCGCGGTTTTATCCAGCCTTGAGCATCGGTTGGAATAACCTCATAAATTGCTGTCACCTGATGCCCGGCGCCAATATCGCCTGCATCAATTTTGTCATTGTCAAAATCCTCTTCACGCAGCGCGCGGTTTTCATAACCGATCAGTCGATATTGAGAGATTTGGGCCGGGTTAAACTCAACCTGTATTTTCACATCTTTGGCAATGGTGAACAATGTCGATTGCATTTCATCAGACAACACTTTTTGTGCTTCTTGCGCGCTATCAATATAGGCGTAATTGCCATTGCCATGATCGGCGGCCTGTTCCATTAGCGCTTCATTATAATTGCCTTGGCCAAAACCCAATGTGGTCAGCGTTATGCCGTCATCGCGGTTGCTTTCAATCAGTTCGATCAAGCGGTCTTGATCGCGGATGCCGACATTAAAATCGCCATCGGTTGCCATGATGACGCGGTTTACGCCGTCCTTTATCTTATTGTCGCGGGCAATTTGATAGGCCAATTTAATGCCAGCGCCGCCAGCGGTGGAGCCGCCTGCTTCCAAACTGTCTAATGCGCGTTTAATCTTTGCTTTGTCATTGGTCGGCTCCAGCACCAAGCCAGCAGCCCCTGCATAGACGACAATCGATACACGGTCCTGCTCAGACAGATTATTGGTCAGTGTTTTGAGCGCGCTTTTCAGCAGCGGCAATTTATCGCGATTGTTCATAGAGCCTGATACATCGAGCAGGAAAACCAGATTGGCAGGCGGACGCTCTTCACGGGCAATGTCATAGCCGCGCAGGCCAATGCGGACCAAACGGCTTTCGGCATTCCACGGTGTGGTGGTGACATTGGTGGTGACGCTAAACGGCACATTGCGCGATGTGGGCCGCGCATAATCATAGCGGAAATAGTTTATCATCTCCTCGGTGCGTACAGCGGATTTAGGCGGCAATTGCCCTTGGTTCAAAAAGCGGCGGACATTGGCATAGGCGCCGGTATCAACATCGACCGAAAAGGTGGAAACGGGTTCACTCAGCACCAGCTTGATAGGTGAAACCTCCTTTCCATCATATTTTTCATTGTCATCAGGGCCGGGAACCAGAACCGGCGGCACATAATAGCGGTTACGCTGGCTTTCATTTGCCGGAAGACTGAGCGCATCAGCGGACGTAACATCACCGCTCAGCGTCTCGCCACCAATAGCGGTAACAGAAACTGGAGCCTGTTGCAGGGCTGAAGATGAGCGTCTTGTCCCTGTAACGATGATAGTATTTTGTGCGGCTGCTTTTCTTGAGCTGCCAATGGCTGCATCCGCAGCAACTTCTGCGGCAGGTGGTGGCGGAGGCGGAGGAGGCAGGGCCTCGCTGCTGGCCAAATCGCTCGATTGTTGGCCGCAGCCTGCTACCAAAATTGTTACCGCTAATGCTGTTATTACAAAATATTTGCGCATCACCAACTCCCTCAAACCCCGTAACATAAAGGCGCATGACACCTTTACCGGCAGTGCCCTAAACACGCTGTTGGCCCGATCATTTCGCCAGAGCACTGAACCCTATGTGAACGGTTTGTTGGGCAGATTGTCAGCTATGGTTAAAGACCGCGCTTAGCATGGCCTTGCCGCGCTTTCCCTTACGGAAATTTATATTTATGACAATGTGCCATCTAGCCGCGCAATCTCTCTCCAGCCAATATCGCTGCGGTAAAAGCCGCTGGCAAAGTCTATCGATTCCGCAGCAGCATAAGCCGCATCATGCGCGGCGCGAATATTGCCGCCCATGGCCGTAACATTCAAAACGCGCCCGCCATTGGCGACAAGCTGGCCGTCTGCCATTTTTGTGCCCGCATGGAAAATCGTAACCGCATTGCTGTCCACATCGTCCAGACCGCTTATTGCGCCGCCTTTTTCTGGCGATGCTGGATAGCCCTTTGCCGCCATCACGATGGTCAAAGCGCTTTGCGGGGTGAAAAGCGGCACGTCTATTTCTGCCAATTGCCCCTTCGCGGTTGCCAGTAGCAATTGCGCCAAATCATCTTGCAGGCGCATCATCAGCACTTGGCATTCCGGATCGCCAAAGCGGCAATTATACTCAATCAGCTTTGGCCCTTGCTCGGTCAAAATCAGCCCGGCATATAAAACGCCGCTATAAGGCGTGCCATCGGCGCGCATCGTCTCAACCGTGGGGCCGATAATGCGCTGCATCACCTGATCTTGTAACTCTGGCGTCAATATCGGCGCAGGGCTATAGGCCCCCATGCCGCCGGTATTGGGGCCGGTATCGCCATCGCCCACGCGCTTATGATCCTGCGCACTGGCCAGCGGGACAACATTCACGCCGTCACTTAGCGCAAAGAAACTGACCTCTTCGCCGGTCATAAATTCCTCAATCACCACTTCCGCGCCTGCATCGCCAAAGCCGCCCGCATACATATGCGCCACGGCCTCTTCTGCTTCCTCAGCCGTCTGCGCGATTATCACGCCTTTGCCTGCGGCCAGACCATCGGCTTTAATCACCACGGGCAGACCAAAACCTGCCAAAGCGGCGCGCGCCTCGGCCAGATTATAGGTGCGTACATAAGCGGCGGTGGGAATATCGGCGTGGGCGCACAGATCCTTGGTAAAGCCTTTAGACCCTTCTAATTGCGCCGCAGCCGCAGATGGTCCGAACACAGGCACATCCGCGCTGCGCAAACTATCGGCCAAGCCATCGACCAAGGGTGCCTCTGGCCCGATAACCACCAAATTGATCGCCTTATCTTGGCAAAAGCGAATGACAGATCCATGATCGGATATGTTCAGCGCGGCAGCCTCTGCCAGTTTTTCCATCCCCGGATTGCCGGGCGCTGCATAGATTTTTGTTGTGCTGGGGGATTGCGCCAATTTCCAGCACAGGGCATGTTCGCGCCCGCCGCTGCCGATTAAAAGGATATTCATGCCCGCTCCTGAAGATTTTGCCGATATCAATAATGGCGCCCTCATAGCCAAGAGCGAGAGCGGCGACAACGCCCCGCCACTGTCTGTCAGCGAGATTTCTTCTGCGCTTAAACGCACGGTGGAAGATCGCTTTGGCCATGTGCGCCTGCGCGGAGAGATTTCCGGCTTCAAACGCGCGGCATCGGGCCATGTCTATATGGCGCTGAAAGATGATAAGGCAGTGATTGATGGCGTTATCTGGCGCGGCAATGCGGGGCGGCTGCCTTTTGCGCCAGAGGATGGGCTGGACGTTATCGCCACGGGCAAGCTGACCACCTATCCTGGCCGGTCAAAATATCAGATTGTGATCGACCGCATGGAATTGGCGGGTGAGGGCGCGCTGATGCAGCTGTTTGAAAAGCTGAAGGCGCGGCTGGGGGAGGAAGGGCTGTTTGCGCCGGAGCGTAAGCGCGCTCTGCCCTATTTGCCGCGCACCATTGGCGTGGTGACATCGCCCACAGGTTCAGTGAT